>CALLIQ010000135.1 GCA_938008925.1 uncultured Acidimicrobiales bacterium | reverse complement strand
AGGTCTGCGGCGAGATCGTCGGCGGTTTCCATGCCGAGGCTGCTGTCTGCATCGGCGTCACCGTGGGCGCCGAGTAGAGGTTGCTCGAGCCCTTCGGCCGATGGTGTCGTCGCTGGCACCGATGGCTGGCGTGACGACTCGACCGTGACGAGCGGGTCCGCTCCCCCGACCGAGAGATCAGCGTCCAAGAGATCAGCAATCGAGAGATCACCGGCCGCACCCTCGAGGGCGGCACCGTCGGCGGGTACGTCAACGTCGACGGACACGTCAACGACATCGGTCGGTCCCGCAGCGAGCGCCATCGACGCTGCAACGCCGGTCGAAGACTCAGCGGGCGATGTCGTGCGATCGCGGTCCGGGCCACCGTGACGATCCGGGCCACCGTGTTGATTCGGGCCATCGTGGTGATCCGGGCCGCTGTCACGGTCGGGGCGCCGGGGTGCTCCGTCGCCTCGGTCGCTCGGCCTGCTGTCTTCCGGCGCTCGCTCGGAGCCGGCCCGATCAGACGGCGCTCGCTCAGAGGGCCTGCGCTCCGGGCCGTCGAGTTCGGAATCGAGGTGGGAGTCGAGATGGGCGTCGAGGACGCGATCGAAGCTGGCGGATTCAGGTGAACGGGCGCTCGACGACGCGCCACTCGATGGTGGCTCGGCCGAGGACGGCGCTGGAGATGAGAGCGCTGAAGATGACGGCGCTGGAGATGAGGGCGCGACGGGCAGAGAGATCTGATTGGTCATGTGCGTTGCTCCCACGCCGCGAGCACCTTCGTGACGTAGTTCTGGGTTTCGGGGTACGGGGGAATGCCGTCGTGCTTCGACACGGCGCCGGGGCCCGCGTTGTAGGCGGCGAGCGCGAGTTCGGTGGTGCCGAATCGGTCGAGCTGTTGTCGGAGGTAACGGGCGGCGCCATCGATGGCCGAGGCGGGATCGAACGGGTCGACGCCCATCTCCGCCGCGGTCGCGGGCATGAACTGCATGAGGCCCTGGGCCCCGGCCGGACTGATGGCGGTCGGGTTGAATGCCGACTCGATCTGTGCGACCGCGGCGAGCAGGTTCGGATCGATGCCGTGCCGTTCGCCCGCTGCTGCGAACAGGTCGGCATAGCCGGCGCCGTTCACCACCGTGGTTGAGTTCACAGGGACCGAGGTCGGCGTCATCGCCACGGGCGTAGAACTCGATGAGGTCGTGGATGACGGAGCGTCAGCGCCCGCCTCGACGGTCGCGGCGGCGAGCACCGACCCGAAGGCGCCGGAGGCCCCGCCCGTCTGGCGGGTCGACGGGCGGAGGGCCTCGGCTCCCGATCGGATCGCGGCGATGCGCGAGAGGGCGGCGGCGGGACCAGACACGGTCATGACGCCACCCCGCTCGCAGCCGACGCGTTCGAAACCGACGCGTTCGAAACCGACGCGATCGAAACGAGATCTTGGAGCTCTCGGGCTTCACGGAGGCGGGATGCGTTTGCAGCGGTCGCCTCTCGCCTGGCCACCAAGCGACGGACGGCGTCGAGACGAACGTTGCGCTTCGTCCACTCGTCGTGACGGGCGGCGAGGATCGCGGCAGCTTGCTCTCGTTCATCGTCGAGGGCAGCCGCCGTCGACCAGCCCGACTCGACGAGTCGTCGGCTCAGCGCCAGCGGGACGTCCGGGGCAACCGCGACCGACCGGCACTGGTCGAGCACATCGGCTTGGCGTTGGTCGAGCGAGGCGACCTCGACTCGCGACACCATCATCAGCCGACGGGCGGCCTCTTCATTGCGTTCGAGGGCTCGTTCGACACGAGCGAGTCGCTGGCGGTCGGTCACTGGGTCAACCTCGTCTGCTCGGCTTGCGTGTCCTCATCCGTTCCCGAGACGGCGCCGCCGAGACGTGCGATCGTTGCGTCGAAGGTCGACAGGTCGCTCATGTGCTGCTGTTGAAAGTCGGTCATCGCCGGTTTGCGGCGGAAGGCCTCGTCGATCACGGGATCGCTGCCGGCGGCGTAGAGGCCGAGCTCGACCAAGTCCTGGGCCTCGGCCTGAGCGGCGAGGAGGCGCCGGAAGCGAGCGGTGTGCTCCTGGTGTTCGGGGGTCGTGACCGCTGGGGCCACTCGTGATGCCGACTCGAGGATGTCGATGCTCGGGAAATGGCCGGCGTTTGCCAAGCGACGGGACAGCGCGATGTGACCGTCGAGAATCGAACGGCTGGCGTCGCCGATCGGATCGTTCAGATCATCGCCCTCGACGAGGACGGTGTAGAAGCCGGTGATCGACCCGGATGCCGAGGTGCCGGCTCGCTCCAGCAACTGGGGCAACAGTCCGAAGACCGATGGCGGATAGCCCCGGGTCGCCGGCATCTCACCAGCGGCGAGACCGATCTCGCGCTGGGCGAGCGCAAAGCGAGTGAGGCTGTCCATCAGGAGCATCACGTCGTTGCCGTCGTCGCGGAACGACTCGGCGATGCGGGTAGCCAAGAAGGCGGCATTGCGGCGAACGAGCGCGGGCTGGTCGGAGGTGGCGACGATCACGACGCTCTTGGCGAGACCTTCGGGTCCGAGATCGCGCTCGAGGAACTCACGGACTTCTCGTCCGCGTTCGCCGACGAGCGCAAGCACGGTGACATCGGCATCGGTCCCTCGCAGCAGCATCGAGAGCAGGCTCGACTTGCCGACGCCCGAGCCCGCCATGATCCCGACTCGCTGGCCTTGTCCGACGGTCAACAGCCCATCGATGGAGCGCACGCCGGTCTGGATCGGCCGACTGACGAGCGGGCGGTCCATCGGGCTCGGCGGTGCGCTCTGCAGGGAGACCTGCTCGCAGTGATCGAGTGAGGGTCCACCGTCGATCGGGTTGCCGAGCCCATCGAGCACACGGCCGATGAGGGCCTCGCCGACCGGGGCTCGCAGGCCGTGTGATCGTGCTGCGACCAACGTCCCGGCTCGAACGCCGTCGAGCGACCCGAACGGCAGCACGGTGACGCGGCCGGACGACAGCCCGACCACCTCGGCAGGGATGCCCTCGTCGCCGATGGAGACGAGATCGCCAGGAGCGGCGTCGAGTCCGACGAGCTCGGCGTGCAGACCGACGACCTTGTCGAGGCGGCCGAGCCGTTCGGGCGTCACGGCGTCCAGCACTGCGCTGGTGATGAATTCGGGCTTCATGACTTGAGCACCTCGGCAACTCGGGCGAGCGCTGCTTGCAGTCGGGACGAGATGGCGCCGTTCGCGTACTCGACGGAGACATCCCCCTTCGCCACCGAGGCGTCACGGGCGATCTCATAGGACCGACCCCGGAGCAGTTCCTCGGCGTCGCGAAGACCCGAGGCGTCGTCGGGATGCATCCGCACGGTCAGGTGGCCGTCGGGAGGGCCGGCTCGGAGGCAACGGATCAGACCGTCGCGTCCGGGATTCTCGGCGACCTCGACTTCCCGGCCGATCAACAGCGCGGTGAGCTCCAACGCCAGATCGACGGAGTGGCGGTAGACCTCGGTCTCCATGTGGGCGCGGATCTCGTCGAAGTGCGTCCGCTCCACCTCGAAGGCCGACAACGTCGACTCGATGGACTGGAGCATGCCGGCCTCGGCGTGATCCACGCCGGCTTCGAACCCACGTTGGTAGGCGAGGTCCGCTTCGGACTCGCCCTCCGGTTCCTCTTCGACCTCGGGTTCGGGGCCGAGCGGGTCGGTGATGAACCCGAAGAGCGAGACGGCTTCGAGGTCTTCGGCATCGGGACCGCGCAGAACCCACGGCGCAGCGCCGGGCTGACTTCCCGTGTGGGTTCCGGTGTGAGCTCCGATGTGGCCTCCGATCTCAGCTGACAAAGTCATCGCCACCCCGGTTGATCACGAGCTCGCCAGAAGCTTCGAGGGACTTGACGACCTCGAGGATGACGGCCTGGGTCTCGGCGACATCGGCCATGCGGACCGAGCCGAGGAGCTCCATCTCGTCGAGCAGGTTGTCGCGAGCACGGGAGGAGAGGTTGCCGAGGAACTTGTCCCGCAGCTCGGCACCAACACCCTTGAGTGCGAGCGGCAACGTGTTCGCATCGACGCCACGCAACAAGGTCTGCATCTGGCGATCGTCGAGCAGCAGCAGGTCGTCGAACACGAACATCTGTGCCCGGATCTCTTTGCCGAGTTCGGCGTCGTAGCCGTCCACGGCGGTGAGGATCTCCTCGCCGGTCTCGGGCGGCAGCCCTTGGATGAGACGAACGAGCGTGTCGACCCCACCGCTCGCTGCGACGAACCGGTTCTCGAGCAGCGGACTCATCCGCTCTTCGAGCGCGGCGTCGACTTCGAGCAGAGCGGCGCTCGCCACCTTGTCGATCGCCCCGAGGCGAACGCCGACGTCGGGCACCTGGTGGGGCGGGAGGAACTCCATGATCGCGGCGGCGAAGTCGACGTTGAGGGTCGACAGAACCAGGGCGATCGTCTGGTTGTGCTCCATGGCCAGGTTCACGGCGACGACGGCGGGGTCGAGTCGGTCGAGAAACTGGAAGGGAACGGCCGGTGCGGTGTTGTCGAGCTGGCTGAGGATCTCGCGAGCGAGACGGTCCCCGACCGACTCCTCGAGAAAGTGCCGAGCCAACTCGACGTCGCCGATGGGGAGCGGGGGTTCGCCGGTGGCATCGACGATGAACTGTTCGAGCACGTCGTCGCCGACCGATGCGTCGACCGCTCCGAGGGAGGCGAGCTCGTCGACGATGGCAGCGATCTCGTGCTTCTTGAGGCCGAACAGCAGCGGACCAGCGCGCTCCACGCCGAGGCGAAGGACGAGGATCGCGACCTTGCGGGCTCCGGGGAAGGTGTCGGACGGTGACATGCTCATCGGGGTTCGCACGTCGGTCATCGGACCGACTCGGGCTGGGTCAGCCACTGACGGAGCACGGCGGCGATGTCATCGGGCTGGTTGGCCACGAGCTCGAACAGGTCGTCCTCGTTCGGCGGGCCGACGGGTACCTCTTCGAGCTCACCGGTCTCGGGATCGGGTCGGACGACGGTCTCTTGCGCCGTCGCCGCTTCGAGTGCCTCGAGGTCGATGGAGTCGACCACGTTGCGACGGGCACCCTTTCGCAACATGAGGACACCGAGCACCAGCACGACGAGGGCGAGCAGGGCAGAACCTGCCGTTCGGATCAAACCGAGGGAGTCGCCGCCACCGGCCGCGGCCGCTTCGGCCGCTTCTGCCGCTTCCGCCTCGGCGGCTGCTTGTTCCTCCGCCGAGACCTCGAAGGGCAGGAGGCTGACGGCGACCTGATCGCCCCGAGCCAGATCGGCGCCGACGGCGGTCGACACCATCGTCTCGAGTTCTTCGATCTGGGCTGCGTCGACGACTCCTTCGTCGACGACGACGGCGACGGACAGTGAACGGATCGATCCGGGGGCCCGCTCGGTGGTGGTCACGACCTTGTCGAGGGCGTAGGAGACGTCGCGTTCGTCGAGTCGGTAGAAGGGACTGGCAGCTGTGGCCTCCTCGTCGCCGAGATCGAGGACGCCTTCCTCGATCTCGAGGGTTCCCTCGTCTGGGTCGGCCGAGTCGGTGTACTCCTCGAGGCGAGTCGTCTCGCCGAGCGGAAGTGTTTCGCCATCGGCGTCGACCGACTCTTCGAAGGTCTCGCTCATCGTGGTGACCGCATCGAAGTCGAGGTCGGCGTTCACCGTCACGACGGAGCGCCCTGGGCCGACGACCGCGTCGAGCAGTGCATTGAGTTCGCGCTCCATCTCCGCTTGGAAGCTGGTCTTCATCCGGGCTTGGCCGTCCTGTTCGAGACCGAGCATGTCGCCGTCGTTCGGACCGGCCAGCAGTCGACCGGCATCGTCGGTGACGGTGACGGCATCGGCGGTGAGTCCCTCGACCGACGACGAGACGAGGCTGACCACGGCTTGCACCTGGTTGGGGCTGAGTGATGCCGACTCCTCCATCTGCAACAGCACCGAGGCCGAGGCCTCGATCTCGTCACCGACGAAGATGTCTTGTTCGGGGATGACGAGGTGGACGTTCGCAGAGGCGACGCCGTCGATCACGGCGATGGTCGAGGCGAGCTCTCCCTCCATCGCCCGCTGGAAGCCGACCCGCTGTTCGAACTGTGAGCTGGTGATGCCTTGATCGTCGAGGATCGACCAGCCGGAGACATCGGTGGCCAGACCGGCACTGCTCATGTCGAGCCGGACCGAGGCGACATCTTGGCGGGGGACCCACACCACGCGACCGGAATCGGTGAGTTCGTATGGCACACCGGTTCGTTCGAGCTCGTCGACGATGCCGGCCGCGGTTTCGGGATCGAGGTCGGTGTACAAGATGCCCATCGACGTCGACCCACCGAGGCGGCTGAGGAACAGCACGGCCATGACGACCGCGACGAAGGCGCCGCCGAGCATCAACTGCTGGGCGGGGCGAAGCCGTCGGAGCGACGACATCGCGTTCGATCCCATCCCGTTCCCGAAGTTGTTCCCGAAGTTGTTGCTGCCAAGGTTGCCGTTCCCCATCGGGGTCGGCGAGAAAGGCTCGACGCTGGTCTCAGCCATCTAGATCTGCATCCTCATGATCTCGTTGAACGACTCGATGGCTCGGTTGCGAACCGCAACGGTCACCTCGGTCATCAGTTGCGCCTCGGTGGCGGCGACCATGTAGTCGCTGACCGAGGACAGGTCGCCGGTCGCGCTGGCGACCGCGGCTTCATCGACACGCTTCTCGGCGTCGCCGAGCGCATCGAGAGCACCACCGATGGAGGAGGCAAAGCCTCCCCCATCGGCACTCTCGGTGGGCTCACGGAGCGGGCGGGAAGCACCGGAGCCACCGAGTCGACTGACATTCACACCATTGACGCCACCGACACCATCAACCATCGTCAGCGTCCGATCTCGAGTGCTTGGAGGTAGGAATCACGGGCCCGTTCGAAGGCGGCGACGTTGGCCTGGTAGGCCCGCTGAGCGGCCAGGAGATGGGTCATCTGGTCGGTCAGGTTCATGTCCGGACCGCGGACGAAACCCTCTTCGTCGGCGAGCGGATGCTCGGGGTCGAACAAGATGCGACCCTCGGCGCTGCCGAACTCGGCTCGAGCGACGGCGACGCCACCCGGGCGACCGCCACGGTCTTCGACGGCTTGAGCGACGATGAAGCGCTGGCGGAAGGCATCGTCGTCCGTCGACGTGATGTTGTTGATGTTGGCGACGTTGTCGCTGACCGCGTCGAGCCACGTCTGATAGACGTTCATGCCAGACGATGCGATCGACAGGGAGTGGAAGGGACCGGTCATGTCAGCGTCCTCATGTCAGCGTCCCAACACCGAGCGGACGAGCTGGTACTGATCGTTGAGCGCCTCGGTCACGAGCCGCTGCTTGAGTTCGTTCTCGGCGAGCGAGGTGAGCTCTTGGTCGATGCGGACGTTGTTGCCGTCGATCCGCCATGCGGCCGAGGAGACCTCGGTGCTGAAGCTGGTGCGTTCTGGGGTGCCGGAATCGACCGCTCGTCGAAGGGAGTCTTCGAACGTGACGTGCTTGGCGAGGTAGCCGGGCGTCTCGACGTTTGCGATGTTCTGTTCGTGAGCCTGGCGCTGCGCCTCGAGGCCACGAAGGGCCTGGGAAAGACTCCGGGTTGTCAGGTCTCCGATGATCACGAGAGCTCCAAGGAAGGTTCGAACGACGGCGTACCGATCACACGGATGTGTTCTCGTGTCACCGCGAGTGCGGTGACCGTCGTGTCGCCCTTCCTTGGGCGGCGTATCGAAGGAGCGTCCGGCTCCGGACCAATCTTCGGTCAGCCGGTGCGGGGTATGAGCTGCTTGTCGAAGGAACTCAGATTAGGCGGTCGGCTTCGGCTCGGACGAGCCGTCGACTGAGCGCTCGGATCAGAGGTCGATCGAGATCCTCGGATGGTCGAGCGTCGACCGCTGACCATGACCGACATTGGGTCGAGCTCCGGCCCGGCGGGGTGGATTCACCGCTTCGGCGAGGGCACCGACGACATCGTCTTGTAGGTCGTCGCATCGGCGAGCGAGGGCTTGCGCTCGCTCGACGTGCGCAGCCGGGATCGGCCCGGAGGGCAGATGGGCGGGAGGCCACGGGCTCGCCTCATCCGGGGCCGCGGTGGTGTCGCGGGCGAGCTCCAGCACACGGGCATGGTGATCGAGACCCGCTTCGAAGCAATCGAGCGTCTCGACCCACTCTCGGTCGGCGCTCATGCCGAGGCCGCGAACCCGGCCGCTTGGGCGGTGGCGCCCTGGGGGGTAGCCGTCGTGTTCGGGGCCATGGCGAGCGAGGCGTCGCGCCATGCCTCGACGAGGGGGGCGACGAGGGTCGCGCATTCTTCGAGCATGGGGATGGACTTTGTCGTGTTCGCAACGGTGAGGCGGGAGACGAGATGGTCATAGAGCGCCGCCAACTGCGGTGCTCCTTCCCAGGCATCGACGTCGAGCGCGAGCCGCAGCTCAAACGCGATGTCCTGCGCATTGACCAGCGCCTTGTGCGCCGCCTCGATCTGGCGATCGCCGATGGCGGCGATCGCGGTGGCGATGTCTCGCTGCAGCCGTTCGTAGAGCCGAACGACGAGCACGGGGCCGGGCGTGACGGCGAGGCCGTCAGACGCGTATCGGTTGGCGAGGTTTGCTCGGTTCATGATCCGCTCCCGGTGCCGAGGGTCGAGAGCTGGCTGGTCAGCCAATTCGACTGGTCGTTCAAGTTGCCGAGCGCCACCTCGAGGTCGGTGTAGATCCGACGGAGTTGGGCTTCCTTGGCGATGAGACGATCTTCGATCGTCTCGATCTGATCGGTGTAGTCCTCGATCCTCGCCTTCTCCGATTCCTCGGCCGAGGAGAGCAGGCCGGTACCGAACGCTGCGGCTTCCTCGGCCGCTGCGACCATCCGATCGAGGATCCCGTCCTCGTCACCTTCGCCACCGGGCGAGATGAACATGCGGCTGAGGTCGTCGATGTCGTTCACGGCGGCGGCGAGGAACTTCTCCCGATCGAAGGTGACCGTGCCGTCGCGCTGGAGGCTGATGCCGGCGAGGCTCGGCGCCTCGATGGACGAAGCCGACACGGGATCGACGAGCGCTCGCAGCAACGACTGTTCGGATCGGCGCACATTGCTGTTGAACGCGAGCGGCGCCTGGACGTCCAGGGCCGGATCGACGATCGTCGCAGCCGACATGGTCGACTTGATCTCGTTGAACTGCTCGACGAAGGCCTGCACCGAGTCGGCGATGGCCTCGAAGTCGTTCTGCACGGTGACGGTGACTGGGTCGACGCTGACCTCGGACACCGACACGTTCACGCCGGGAATGATGCCGGCGAAATCGTTGGACGATGACGTGACGCTGTAGGGGTTGAGGCCCTGGAAGGTGATCTGGGCATCGGCACCATCGGTCAGTGTGGTGAACCCCCCGATCGTGTCGAACAACGAGTTGTCGAGGACGATCGCCGAGTCGGCGCCGCCCTCCTTGGCCGAGAGCTGGAGCCGATAGCCGTCACCGGTCTGGATGGCGACGGCCTCGAAGTTCAGCTCGGCGTCGCCGTTGATCGCCTCGACGACCGCGCCGAGCGAACCGCCTGATCCGACCACCGTGTCGAGCGACTCGACCGTGTCCGTCGAGTAGATGACGTTGGTGGTGGCCAACGAGTCGACGGTGAAAGAGATGGTTCCCGTGAAGCCGCCGGCGGTGGTCTCGACGGAGACCGACTCGTTCGACGTCGTCCCCTTGAGCTGCTCCCACCCGGAGCTCAGACGAAGGTCGGACGCTGCGGTCTTGAGGCCGTTCACACTCGTCCGCATGGCGGAGAGCTGTTCGGATGCCGACTCGCTGCGGGCTCGCCGCTCGACGAGTCGGTCTTGGGGAAGTCGTTCGACATCGAGCAGGGCGTCGATGATCGCTGTGGTGTCGAGTCCGCTCGACAGGCCGTCGATCAAGCTCACGCTGCCTGTCCTTTCGAGGGTGTTCCGGTCATGGGGTTGCTTCCGTGCTTGCGTTCAGTGCTGTTTCGAGTGCTGTTTCGGATGCTGGCTGGTCGGTGCTCGGGTTCTTGCTGGAGAACTGGCGTGGGCCCAGCGGTGCAGC
>CALLIQ010000134.1 GCA_938008925.1 uncultured Acidimicrobiales bacterium | reverse complement strand
GGGGTCAGACCCGTTCGTGCCGCCGATCCCCGGGGCCGATCGCCCGGGCTGCTTCGTGTATCGGACCATCGACGACCTCGAGGCGATCCAGGCCTGGGCGGATCGGCCGGAGGTCGAACGTGGTCTGGTGATCGGCGGTGGCCTCCTCGGGCTCGAGGCCGCGAACGCACTCACGAACCTCGGCCTCGACACCCACGTCATCGAGATGGCCGATCGGCTGATGCCCCAACAGCTCGACGAGCCAGCGAGCGCCATGCTGCATCGCTGGGTCACCGACCTCGGCGTGACGACCCACCTCGGGTTCGCCACCGCCAGCATCGACGGGCCAGAGCAGCCAGCGGCCATCGATCGCCTCACGGCCGCCGACGGCACGACGATCGATGCCCAGCTGCTCGTGTTCTCCGCAGGTGTTCGTCCGCGGCACGCACTGGCGGCCGACGCCGGACTCGCGATCGGCGAGCGCGGCGGTGTGATCATCGATGACCGCTGCGCCACGAGCCGGCAACACATCTCCGCGATCGGCGAGGTCGCCTGCCACGACGGCACGGTCTACGGGCTCGTCGGCCCCGGCTATGCGATGGCTGCCGCTCTTGCGAGCCAGCTCACCGGTGGCGACGCCACGTTCGCACGAGCCGACACCTCAACGAAGCTCAAGCTGTTGGGGGTCGACGTCGCCTCGTTCGGCACACCGCGCCCCGACGACGATCGACTCGAGTTCTCCGACCCCTCCACCGGCGTCCACCGCAGGGTGAGCCTCGCCGACGGGGTCGTGACCGGCGGCGTCTTGATCGGCGACATCTCGAACTACGACGCGCTCCATGCGATGTCCACGGGCGTCATGTCGAGCGACGGGGTGGCCAGGCTGATCGTTCCTGCCGAACTGGCGGGCGCTGGTGGCGAAGCGATCGTACTCCCCGACGCCGCGGCGATCTGTTCGTGCAATGCGGTGTCGCGAGGGACCTGCAAGCTGGCGGTGTCCGAGGGGGCCCGGACACTCGCCGAACTCAAGACCGCAACGACGGCGGGAACGGGCTGCGGCGGATGCGTTCCCGACCTCAACACCCTTTTGCTGTCCGAATTGGAGGTGCTGGGCATCGAGGCCGATCGATCGCTGTGTGCTCACTTCGCCTTCTCGCGACAAGAACTGTTCGACCTCATTCGGTTCCACCACCACCGCAGCTGGGCCGAGGTCGTCGCTGCCCACGGCACCGGCCGCGGCTGTGAAGTCTGCCGGCCGACGGTCGCTTCGATCCTGGCGTCGCTCGACTCCGGCTACATCCTCGACGGCGATCAGGCCGCGCTCCAAGACACCAACGATCACTCGCTTGCGAACATGCAGCGAAACGGGACCTACTCCGTGGTCCCGCGAGTCCCCGGCGGCGAGATCACACCCACGCAGCTCATCGCCCTCGGCCAGATCGCCGCCGACTACGACCTCTACACGAAGATCACCGGCGCCCAGCGCATCGATCTGTTCGGCGCACAGCTGCATCAACTGCCCGAGATCTGGGGTCGGGTCATCGATGCCGGGCTCGAGTCCGGCCATGCCTACGGCAAGGCGCTTCGAACGGTGAAGAGCTGTGTCGGCGACACGTGGTGCCGCTACGGGGTCCAGGACTCGGTGACGATGGCCATCCGACTGGAGCAGCGCTACCGAGGCCTCCGATCGCCACACAAACTCAAGTCGGCAGTGTCCGGCTGCACTCGCGAGTGTGCAGAAGCGCAGAGCAAGGACTTCGGCGTCATCGCCACGGAGGTTGGATGGAACCTCTACCTCGGTGGGAACGGCGGCCGGACACCGCGCCACGCCGATCTCTTCGCCACCGATCTCGACGACGACACCCTCATCATGCTGATCGACCGCTTCTTGATGTTCTACATCCGCACGGCCGATCGCCTCGAGCGGACAGCACCGTGGCTCGCCAACCTCGAAGGAGGCATCGACTACCTCCGTTCGGTGATCGTCGACGACGTCCTCGGCATCTGCGACGAGCTCGACGCCGACATGGTGAACCACGTGGAGAACTACGAATGCGAGTGGACGGCCACCCTCGCCGATCCCGAACGGCTCGAACACTTCGTCGAGTTCGTGAACGCCCCCACCACCAACTCGACGCCCGTGTGGATCACGGAGCGTTCACAGCGGATGCCGGCGCCAGCATGACCGATCTCGAACACGACCTCGATCTCGCGCCCGATCTCGATCAGAACCTCGATGACGGTCTCACCATCGACGACTCGTGGACCGAGGTCTGTCCGGTGGAGCGGCTCCCGATCGACCGCGGCGTCGCAGCCATCGTCGGTGGGGAACAGGTCGCCGTGTTCCGGCTCGCAGCCATCGAGCCCGGGGATGGGCACGCTCCGCCGAGCGAAGAGCTCGCAGCGGTGTCTCACGTCGATCCGGTCACCGGCAGCCCGGTCATCGCCAGGGGCCTCGTCGGTTCGGTCGGTGCGCCCCCTCTCGTGATCCCGACGGTCGCCTCCCCGCTCCACAAGCAGCGCTACAACCTCCGTTCGGGTGTCTGCCTCGACGACTCGACGTTGGCCCTCCAGGTCTTCCAGGTCACCGTCGCCGACGGCATCGTCTTCGTTCGACAGCGCCCGCGTCGCAACTGAGGCACACGCGCGCCAGACGGTCGTTCCGCTCCGTTCACAGTGCGGAAACGCTCGGTTGCCACCCTGGCACCCATGAGCTCGCAGACGACCACCACACTCAAGGCGCTCAGCGGGTTCACGATCGGCATCACCGCCGATCGTCGAAGCGCCGAACAGATCTCTCTGCTGTCAGGCCGCGGAGCGGAGTGCTTGCACGGGCCGACCGTGACGACACACCCCCTGCGACCCGAAGCCGAGATCCGGGCTGCCACCGTCGAGTTGTTGACCGATCCGCCCGACTTCGTCGTGATGACGACGGGCATCGGCGTTCGGGGTTGGCTCGAAGCAGCGGACGCACTCCTTCTCGGTGAGGACCTCCGAGCCACGCTGCACCGGAGTCGCTTGCTCGTCCGCGGCCCAAAAGCACACGGAGCGGCGATCACCGCGGGTCTCGACGTCGAAT
>CALLIQ010000133.1 GCA_938008925.1 uncultured Acidimicrobiales bacterium | reverse complement strand
GGCGCCGTGCACCACCACCTCGTTCGCGAGAAGACCCGAACCCAAGCCGGCCTGATCATCGACGCCGCCGATGCCCGCGAAGTGCACCACTTCGCCCTTCTGCTCGGTTACGGCGCCGCCGCCATCTGCCCATCGGTCGTGATGGAGGCCATCGAGGATCGAATCGCCTGGGACAAGTCGGCCGCCGACATCCACACGGCTCGCGAGAACTACCTGAAGGCCGCATCGAAGGGCGTGGTCAAGGTGATGTCCAAGATGGGCATCTCCACCGTCGCCTCCTACACCGGTGCGCAGATCTTCGAAGCGATCGGCATCGGTCACGAGATGATCGACGAATACTTCACCGGCACCACCTCGAAACTCGGCGGCATCGGCCTCGATGAGCTCGCCGAGGAGTGCGCGGTTCGCCATCGTCGGGCGTTCCCCGACCGCCCCGAGCTGATCGCCCACCGCGAACTCGACTTCGGCGGCGAATATCAATGGCGCCGCGAAGGTGAGTTCCACCTCTTCAATCCCGAGACGGTCTTCAAGCTCCAGCACTCGACTCGCACCAAGCGCTACGAGGTGTTCAAGGAGTACACGAGCCTCGTCGACGAGCAGGCCGAGCAGCTGGCCACACTCCGCGGGCTCTTCCGCTTCGCTTCGGACCGGACGCCGGTTCCGATCGACGAGGTCGAGCCGATCTCCGAGATCGTCAAGCGTTTCGCCACGGGCGCCATGAGCTACGGCTCGATCTCGGCTGAGGCCCATGAGACCTTGGCCATCGCCATGAACCGTCTCGGCGGCAAGTCGAACACCGGAGAGGGCGGCGAAGACCCGGAGCGCTTCCTCACCCTCGAGAACGGCGACTCGAAGCGATCGTCGATCAAGCAGGTCGCGTCCGGCCGGTTCGGTGTGACCGCCGAGTACCTCACCAACTCCGACGACATCCAGATCAAGATGGCCCAGGGGGCCAAGCCCGGCGAAGGCGGGCAGCTGCCCGGCCGCAAGGTCTGGCCGTGGATCGCCAAGACCCGCCACTCCACCCCCGGTGTCGGTCTGATCTCACCACCGCCGCACCACGACATCTACTCGATCGAGGATCTGGCTCAGCTGATCCACGACCTCAAGAACGCGAATCCCCAGGCCAGAGTGCATGTGAAGCTCGTTTCCGAGGTCGGCGTCGGCACCGTCGCCGCCGGCGTGTCGAAGGCCAAGGCCGACGTCGTGCTCATCTCGGGCAACGACGGCGGAACCGGCGCATCGCCCCTCACCTCGCTCAAGCACGCAGGTGGTCCGTGGGAACTCGGCCTCGCCGAAACCCAGCAGACCCTGCTGTTGAACGACCTGCGCGACCGCATCGTCGTGCAGGTCGACGGTCAGATCAAGACCGGCCGCGACGTCGTCATCGCCGCACTACTCGGCGGCGAGGAGTTCGGTTTCGCGACCGCACCGCTGGTCGTGTCTGGCTGCGTGATGATGCGGGTCTGCCATCTCGACACCTGCCCCGTCGGTGTCGCCACCCAGAACCCGGAGCTGCGAGCCAAGTTCACCGGCAAGCCCGAGTTCGTCGAGACCTTCTTCGAATACATCGCCGAGGAGGTGCGAGAGATTCTCGCCGAGCTCGGCTTCCGCTCCATCGATGAGGCCATCGGCCAGGTCGAAGCGCTCGACACCACCCGGGCCATCGAGCACTGGAAGGCGTCCGGCCTCGACCTGACCCCGATCCTTCACGTCCCAGAGCTCCCGGACGGAGCGAGCCGCAAGGCAGAGGTCGAGCAGGATCACGGCATCGAGTCAGCGCTCGACCAGACGCTGATCGCCCTGTGTCGTCCGGCGATCGACAGCGGCGAGCGGGTCGAGATCCACCGCCGAATCCGCAACGTCAACCGCACTGTCGGCACGCTGCTTGGCCACGAGGTCACCAAGGCACACGGCGGCGCAGGCCTGCCCGAGGACTCGATCAACATCTTGTTCACCGGTTCTGCTGGCAACAGCTTCGGCGCCTTCGTCCCCAAGGGGATGACGCTCCGACTCGAGGGCGATGCGAACGACTACGTCGGCAAGGGCCTGTCCGGCGGCCGTATCGCCGTCTACCCGCCAGCCAATGCCGGGTTCGTCGCCGAGGAGAACATCGTCGCCGGCAACGTCATTCTGTACGGCGCCACGAGCGGCGAAATCTTCCTCCGGGGCCGAGTTGGGGAGCGCTTCTGCGTTCGCAACTCGGGCGCATCTGCGGTCGTCGAGGGCGTCGGCGACCATGGCTGCGAATACATGACTGGCGGTCGAGCCGTGATCCTTGGTTCCACCGGGCGCAACTTTGCTGCCGGCATGTCCGGTGGCGTCGCCTACGTGTTCGACCCAAACGGCACGTTCCCGAGCAAGGTCAACCGCGAGATGGTCGAACTCGATCCGCTCAATCCCGACGACCAGGCCGAGTTGAAAGCACTCGTCGAGCGCCACCGGGAGATGACCGGCTCAGCCGTCGCCGAGCGCCTGCTCGACGGATGGTCACGCGAGGTCGAGCGTTTCGTGAAGGTCATGCCATCCGACTACAAGCGAGTCCTGCTCGCCGCCAAGCACGCAGAAGAATCCGGGGCTGACCCCGTCGAAGCCATCATGGAGGCCTCCCGTGGGTGATCCTCGCGCATTTCTCGAACACGACCGCACCGTCTTCACCCGCCGACCGGTTCCGGTCCGCCTGAAGGATTGGAAAGAGGTCTACGAGCCCTTTCCGGAGGACGAACTCCAGCTCCAGGCGTCTCGGTGCATGGATTGCGGCATCCCGTTCTGCAATCAGGGTTGTCCGCTCGGCAACCTGATTCCCGACTGGAACGATCTCGTCTATCGCGACAACTGGCGAGAGGCCATCGAGCGTCTGCACGCCACCAACAACTTCCCCGAGTTCACCGGCCGTTTGTGCCCAGCGCCATGCGAGGGATCCTGCGTACTTGGAATCCACGAACCACCTGTCACGATTAAGCAGATCGAGATCGAGATCG
>CALLIQ010000132.1 GCA_938008925.1 uncultured Acidimicrobiales bacterium | reverse complement strand
GGTGCCGGTCTCGCTGCACTGGCGCTCACGACCAACACCCACCTGCTGCTCCCGATCATCGCCGGCTTGTATGTCGCCGAGACGCTTTCGGTCATGCTGCAAGTCGCCTACTTCAAGATCACCGGCGGAAAGCGCCTGTTCCGCATGGCGCCCATTCACCATCACTTCGAACTCCTCGGATGGCGCGAGACGAAGGTCATCATTCGCTTCTGGCTGGTCTGCGGCGCGCTGATGGCGTTGGGTCTCGGCCTGTTCTATGCGTCGTGGCTCGACGCGACCGACGTGCTCGACGGGGCGGCGCAGTGACGGCCGTCGACCTCGCGAGTCCAGTCATCGTGGGCTACGGCATCACGGGACAGGCGGTCGTCGACGCGCTCCTCGCTCGCGGGCACCGGCCGGTGGTCATCGACGACCGGCCCTCGGATCTCGCGATCCAGCGGGCGGACGAGCTCGGGCTCGACCTCGTGGTCGCTCCGGACGGCGAAACCCTTCGTGCACTCGTCGACGCGAGCACCGTGGTCTTGCCGAGTCCCGGTGTCCCCGATCATCACCCGGTCTTCGCCGCCGCACGCGCTGCTTCGCGGGCCGTTGCGAGCGAGTTCGATCTCGCTGCGATGTGGGACGACCGCCCACTGGCTGCCATCACCGGAACGAACGGGAAGACCACCGTCACGATGATGGTGACCGACATGCTCGAACGTTCGGGGATCCGGGCCGAGGCCGTCGGCAACACGCCGGTGCCACTCGTCGCGGCCATCGATGATCGAGACGTCGATGTCTTCGTGGTCGAGGCGTCGTCGTTCCGCCTGGCTCACAGCCAGCGATTCGCCCCGACGGTGGCGACGTGGCTCAACTTCTCACCCGATCATCTCGACGCGCACGCCACGCTCGCCGACTACGAGCAGGCCAAGGCCGCGATCTGGCGCGACCTCGCCCCGTCGTCGACCGCCGTCGTCAACTTCGCGGACCCGGTCGTCGCGTCCCACGCCCCGACCGGTGTGGACGTCGTCGGCTTCGGCACCGCCGACGCGACGTGGCACACCCGCGGCGGGGTGCTGGTCGGGGCGGATGGCTTCTCGATGCCGATCGACCAGATCGCACGCCGTCAGCCGCACGACCTCGCGAACGCCGCCGCCGCAGCCGCAACGGCGCTGGCTGCGGGAGCGAGCGTGGATGCCATCGCAGAGACGCTGCAGTCGTTCGCCGGACTCGAGCATCGCGTCGAGTTCGTCGGCGAGGCCGAGGGCGTGCGCTGGTTCAACGACTCGAAGGCAACCGTGCCGCATGCGACGCTCGCCGCGGTCGGCGGCTTCGATTCGGTCGTGCTCATTGCCGGAGGCCGCAACAAAGGGCTCGAGATGTCGCTGCTGGCCGACGCGGTCCCACCCGTTCGGGCGGTCGTCGCCACCGGTGATGCGGCCGACGAGGTGGCCGAGGTGTTCAGCTCGCTGGTCGAGGTGACGCGAGCCGACTCCATGAACGACGCGATCGAACAAGCTGCAGCGGCGGCTCGCACCGGTGATGTGGTGCTCTTGTCGCCGGCGTGCACCTCGTTTGATTGGTATCCGAACTACGGCGCGCGGGGCGATGACTTCCGGGCGCTGGTGCTCTCGAGGATCGGGCGATGACCACGACCACACGACCACCGTCGACTCGTTCGACACGGCGAAGCGCTGCATCTCGCTCGAGTTCCGCCTCACGGTCGGGAACGAAGCGCGCGAAGCGATCCACCGGACAGTCGACCAGACAGTCGATCAGGCAGCCGACCGGACGGGCGACCGCCCGGCGTCGGACGACCACCACTCGAACGCCGGCGACGCCGACGAGGCGAGCGGCGAGCGCACGCACTTCGAAGTCCGCAACAGCACGGACCTCCAAGTCCGCGACAGCGAGTCGGTTGTCGGTCACGACGGGCCAGCGTCGTCGGACCATGCCGGTCACCGAGGGCGGGCAGGCGATGGCGCGCATCATCGGCACGGTGGTCCTCGGGCTCACGATCTTCGGTCTGGTGATGGTGTTGTCGGCGACGTCGGTGACGAGCCTGTACAAGCTCGACGCCTCACCGCTGTATCAATTCAGCCGCCAAGCGCTGTGGGGCATCATCGGCCTCGTCGCCTTCTTCGTCGGCAGCCGGCTGGATCACCGGCGACTGCAGCCGCTCGCCGGTCCATTGATGGTGGTGGCCATCGCACTGCTCGTCGCTGTCTTGTTCATCGGGCAGAACATCAACGGCTCGAGTCGTTGGCTCGCCATCGGACCGGTGGTGATCCAACCATCGGAGCTCGCGAAGTTCGCCGTCGTGGTCTTCTGCGCCGATCTCCTCGCCCGTCGAGCCAAACAGATGCATCGGTCGGACCTCACGATCAAGCCCATCATGATCGTGTTCGTCGTGGTCGCCTTTCTGCTCCTCCGTCAGCCGAAGCTCGGCACTGTGCTCGTGCTGGCTGCGGTCGTGTTCACCATGCTCTTCGTGGCGGGCGCCCGCATGGGGCACCTCGCTTTGCTGTCTCTCGTCGGCATGGCTGGCGCAGCGTTCTTCGCCTTCTCGGCCGACTATCGGCGTGCCCGAATCACGGCCTTCCTCGACCCCTGGGCAGACCCCACCGGCGTCGGTCTGCAAACCGTGCAGAGTCAGATCGGCATCGCATCTGGCGGTTGGCTCGGCGTCGGCCTGGGCGGGAGTCGGTCGAAGTGGGGCTTCCTGCCACATGCGCACTCCGACTTCATCTTCAGCGTCGTGGCCGAAGAGGTCGGTCTCATCGGGGCCGGTGCGCTCATCCTCGCCTTCTTCGTCATCGGCTACTTCGGCATGCGGACCGCCATGCACGCGCCGGACCAGTTCGGTGTTCTGCTCGCGGCTGGGCTGACCAGCTGGATCCTCATCCAGGCGTTCCTCAACATCGCCATGGCGATGGGATCGATGCCCAGCACCGGTGAGACGCTCCCGTTCGTGTCCGCTGGCGGCTCGAGTCTCGTGACGACGCTCTTCGCAGCCGGTGTGCTGGCGAGCATCGCTCGTCGAGCCCGAGTCTGACCCAGAGGTCGATCGCGTGCGGACCGATGTCGACATCGTGATCACCGGCGGTGGCACCGCCGGGCACACCAACCCCGGCATCGCCGTCGCGCAGGCGCTCGTCGAGGCGGGGGTCGACCGAGATCGGATCCACTTCATCGGCGGCGAGCGGGGCAACGAAGCAACGCTTGTGGCCGACGCCGGATTTTCGATCGACCTGCTGCCCGGGCGTGGGCTGCGGCGCTCACTCGCCCCGGATGCGCTCGCACAGAATGCGCAGTCGGTTCTGGCTCTCCTGCGCGGCATCGGTCTGGCGTTTGGGATCGTGCGCCGCCGCAAACCCGACGTGATCATGTGCCTCGGCGGGTATGCCGCGTTCGCTGCGACGCTCGCCGGCGTCGTGACCCGTCGCCCCGTCGTGATCTCGGAGCAAAACGCCCGGGCCAGCGCGGTCAATCGAGTCTTCGGACGGTTCGCCACCGCGAGCGCGTTGCCGTACCCCGACACCGACTTGCCGAAGGGCGTGCTGACCGGCAACCCGATCCGATCGTCGATGGTCGAAGCGGTGACTCGCTACGACCGTGCATCCGCCCGGGCCGAGCTCGGCCTCGATGGCGATCGCACCGTGCTCGGTGTCTGGGCTGGCTCGCTCGGAGCGACGAGGATCAACCGGGCGACCGTCGAGCTCGCCCGCTCCTGGAGAGACCGATCCGACATCGCCATCCACCACGTCGTCGGAACCCGTGACTGGGACGACTTCGAGTCCGTCGCCACCGAGCTCGCTGACGATGCGATCGACTACCGGGCGGTCGCCTACGAGAACCGAATGCCCGCACTCCAGGCCGCCGCCGATCTGGCGATCTGCCGATGTGGGGCATCGACCACCGCAGAACTGGCGGTCGCAGGATTGCCAGCGGTGCTCGTGCCGTTACCGATCGCCCCTCGCGATCATCAGCGGGCCAACGCTCGCGAACTGGTCGAAGCTGGCGGCGCGATCCTCATCGGTGACGCAGAGCTCGACGCCGCTCGACTCGAAGCCGAGCTGACGCCCTTGCTGGCCGATCCGGAACGGCTCGAAACGATGTCGTCCGCCGCGGCGAGCGTCGCCCGACCGGCGGCGGCCGCCGACGTCGCCACTCTGATCTTGGATGTCGCAGGAGAACGACGATGAGCGAATCGACCGAAGCCGGCGGAGAAACCATCGATCTGCGGTCCCCTCGACACGTCCACATCGTCGGACTCGGCGGGGCCGGGATGAGTGCAATCGCCGAGATCCTCATCGGGACCGGTCACACGGTGAGCGGAAGCGATCTCACCGCCTCCGCGCCGCTCGCGCGGCTCGGCGACGCCGGCGTCACGACCTTCATCGGCCACGCAGCCGAGCAGGTCGGAGCGGTCGATGTCGTCGCGATCTCGACAGCCATTCCAGCCACGAACCCCGAGGTCGTCGCCGCGATCGAGCGAGGCATCCCCGTGCTTCGGCGAGCCGAGATCCTCGCCGCGATCACCGCGGCGTGGAGGACGGTGTCCGTCGCAGGCACGCACGGGAAGACCACGACCTCCGCGATGTTGACCGCTGCGCTCCAGGGCGCCGGCGTGGACCCGGCGTTCATCGTCGGGGGAGACCTTCGTGACCTCGGTCGGGGCGCTGCGGTCGGGACGGGCGACGTGCTCGTCGTCGAGGCAGACGAGAGCGACGGCACCTTCGTCGAGTTGCATTCGGCCGCCGTGGTCGTGACGAACGTCGAACCGGATCATCTCGAGCACTACGGCGGATTCGCCGGGCTCGAGCAGGCTTTTGTCGACTTCATTCGCAATGCCGACGGACCACGAGTGGTCTGCGCCGACGATCCGGGAGCCGCGGCGATGATCGAACGAGCCGGACTCGGCGATGTCGTCATCACCTATGGCACCGCCGAGGGAGCCGACTGGCGGATCACCGAGCCGCTGCCGACACCGACCGGCATCAGCTTCACGGTGGTCGGCAATGGCGAGCACCACTCGATTCGATTGCGTCAGCCGGGGATGCACAACGCCCGCAACGCGACGGCGGCGCTCGCGATGTCGGCGGCCCTCGGGGCCGACGCCGCGTCTGCAGCCGGCGCGCTGTCGGACTTCGGCGGCGTCGGACGCCGCTTCGAGCATCGCGGCGCGAGCGGCGGGATCACGCTCGTCGACGACTACGCCCACTTGCCGACGGAGGTGACCGCTGCCCTCGCCGCGGCTCGTTCGTTGAATCCGAACCGCCTCGTCACGGTGTTCCAGCCCCACCGGT
>CALLIQ010000131.1 GCA_938008925.1 uncultured Acidimicrobiales bacterium | reverse complement strand
GTTCGTCGCTGGACCGCCATCGCCGCCATCGGCCTCACCGTCGTCGCGGCGTTCGGGGTGGTCGCAGGTCTGCGAGCCGGGACCTCACTCCGAGCCGCTTCGCAAGGCCTCGATCAGGCCGCCGTTGGACGGGGTGACGTCAAGGTCATCGACGATGCTGGCGACCACCTCCGCGACGCCCGGGCGAGCGTCGACCACTGGAGCGCAGAACCCGCACGACTCATTCCCATTCTCAGCCAGCACCTGCAGGTCATCGACACGCTCGCCACCGCCGGCGTCGCCGCGTCGGAAGCCGGCGTCGAACTGGCCGAACTCGCCGATGGCTTCGGCGAATCCTCGGCAACGGGAGCGACGAATGCACAGAATGCACAGAATGCACCGAATGCGAGCGACGGTGACACGGGTGCCGTCGACCTCGACACACTCGCCTTCGCTCGGGACCCATTGGTCGAGGCCGCGACGATCCTGGAACGGACATCCACCGAGCTCGACGGGCCGGCGCGGCGGTGGCTCATCCCACCGGCGGCCGAGGAGGTCGATCGAGCCGACGTCACGATCGAGGAGTTCGCATCGAGGATCGATCTCGCATCCGTGCTCGCTGAGGAGCTCCCGGCGCTCCTGGGGCGCGACGAACCGCAGGCCTACCTCATCCTCGTCACCAACCCGGCGGAGGCGCGGCGGGGAGGCGGAATCGTCGGGGCCTTCGTCGATCTCACGATCGACGGCGGTTCGTTGTCCGTGGCCCGCGTCGGCCGCGAAACCGAACTGAACTGGGCATCCTCGCCACCGCCCCTGGACGGGGATGACTATCCATCGTCGTTCCTGTCCGGCGAGCCGCACCGGTTCGTCCAGAACTGGACCGAGACGACAGACCCATCCGTCACCGCTCGCGCCGCCATGGAGCTCTACCCGGCGATGGGCGGCCGATCGGTCGATGGCGTGATCACGGTCGACCCGTGGGCGCTCGCCGCCGTCCTCGAGTTGGCTGGGCCGATCCGGTTTACCGGTCCCGATGGCGTCGGCATCGACGTCGATGCGACGACGCTCCCCGCGTTCCTCCTCAGCGAGCAGTACGAACGATTCCCCGACGACCGCGACCGGAGCCGGGCGCTCGCCGCCATGGTGGGGTCACTCTTTGGCGCACTCGAGGACGCTGATCCGACGATCGACGCCGTCGGCGACGCGTTCGGCCCCGCCGTCGACGAGGGCCGATTGACCATCACGCTCGCGGACACGCTCGAAACCGGCGAGCCCAATCAGCTCCTCGCCCGCCTCGGCTTCGGCGATCCGGCCGGGCCGAGCGGTTCGAACGAGCACACGACCGACCGGCTGGCGATCGTTCACACCAATGCCGCTGGCAACAAGCTCGACGCCCACCTCGAACGAACCGTCGACTACTGGGTCACCATCGACGAGACCGGGCAGCTGAGCGCAGAGGCGCGCATCACGGTGCGGAACACAGCTGAACCCGCTGGCCTACCCGACGCGGTCGCCGGACGCCCTGAGCGAACCGGCGTCGCCCGCGGCACCAACGCCATGCTGCTCTCGGTCCTGACGCCCCATCGCATCGAGTCGGTCGGCGTCCTGACCGGTTCGGGCACCGGTGAGGAGTCCGTCGATCCACTCCCCGTGTCCATCACGCAGGAACCGACGTTCACGGGCGGCACCGTCGCCGTATCGGTGGCACCGGGGGAAACGCTCACCGTCGTGTTCGCGCTCGCCGGCTCAATCGGGACCGGCGACAGCGATCTCGACCTCGACCTCGACTACACGCTCGCCGTCGACCACCAGCCGCTCGCACGAGACGACCGTTGGACCGTGACGATCAACGGCCGCCGGATCGCCGACGGAGTCGAACTGCGACGCGACGCGACCTTCGGGGACTGAACGGCCAGACGTCCCTCGAGTCGCCCGGGTGCTGCTCGCTCAGCGCTGGCCGCGTCGGCCGCGGTTCGCTTCGAAGCTGCTGATCATTCCGAACACGATGGCGACGGCACCGATGACCATCAAGAAGCGGCGGACGTTCGACCAGAAGGCGGCGAGCCCCTCGTCCTCGCTCAACGCCAGCTGCTCGGGCGGCGTGCCATCGCTGTCACCCTCAGTGGGGCTGTCACCCTCAGCAGGGCTGTCATCCTCAGCGGGGCTGTCGCTCTGACGAGGGTCGACGGTGACCGGATCTTCCCAGACCGAGTCCTGCGCCGCGGCGCCGACCGGTGACCCGACGACGATGTCGAGCGATCCGAGTTCGATCCCGCCGGCGACGACCACGAGCGGGTACGAGCCGGGTTCGAGATCGGGGATGGTGACGGTGGTTCGGAACGTTCCGGCTGCAGTGACGGTCGTCGACCCGATCGCCTCGCCACCGATCGAAACCGAGACGGCTGCGCCGGGCTCGGCACACCCGTCGATCGCCAGCTGATCACCAGGCCCCGGGGATGGGTCGGAGAACGTCAAACAAAGCTCGGGGACGTATTCGGCAGCGCCCGGCGCCGCCT
The DNA here is from genome assembly GCA_938008925.1 of uncultured Acidimicrobiales bacterium. Lineage (GTDB taxonomy): Bacteria > Actinomycetota > Acidimicrobiia > Acidimicrobiales > SZUA-35 > CALEWY01. The sequence continues at coordinate 528 of CALLIQ010000131.1, read as the reverse complement.
CACTTGGCATGGCACTCGTGCCGATGAGAAGAGAGATGACTGCGGACCACACCACGACTGCGGCGCGGCGCGCCACACGGCGGTCGAGCCCTTGGTGTGTCCGTGCCATGGTCCCCTCATCGGCACGGGCGACTCCCGACCTGAGCCCGTGCGGGCGAGACCGATGACGGCGACGACGCCTCAACGCCGCCGGGCCGACCGGGGATCATCACCGGTCCTCACCGGTCTCGATCAGGGCTTGGTTGCGCTCAGCTCACTGGTCGCTGCGCTCGCCGTCGCCCGGATCGTCCCCGCCGCCGAGTTCGGCGCGTTCGCACTCGTACTGCTCGTTCGAGTGCTCCTGGTCGAGCTCTCGCGAGCGGTGGCCGGGCAACCCGCACAGCTCCTGCACACCGATGCGACGGCCGGATCGAACGACGAGGCGGCCAACTCCTTCGTCTTCTTCCTCGGCCTCGTCCTGATGGCTCCGGCCGTCGTGCTCGCCCTGCGCACCGGACTCGCATCGGACTACGCCCTCATCCTGGCGTT
>CALLIQ010000130.1 GCA_938008925.1 uncultured Acidimicrobiales bacterium | reverse complement strand
GATGGTGAACACGCCGAGAACGGCGAGCAGCTGCGGTCGAGTCCAGCCGCCCAGCGCATCGGTCTGGGCGAAGATCAGGGCCAGCACGATGATGCCGGTGGCCACGGCGATCAGCGACTGCAGCAGCTGGATCACGAAGTTCGCCCGGTATTGGAGCTCGTTCATCACGCCGACCCGAATGAACAGCCACGCCAGCCTCATCCCGACACCGCGGTGTAGGTCCGCAGCGCTCGGCGCCACATGAGCGACACGCCGATTGCGCCGACGGCGATCCAGAAGGCCTGGCGGACGAGTCCTTCGATGAGCTCCTCGTTCGTGATCGGGCCGACCAGGGCGAGGATCGGGAAGCCGAACGTCGACTCGAACGGCAGGTAACCGGCGAGGGTCTGGACCCAGTCCGGCATGAGCCGCATCGGCACCACTCGGCCGGACAGCAACAGCTCGGCGGCGAAGAACATCTCGAACGCAGCCGAGATCCGGGTGGTCCAGAACGTGACCATGCCGAGCATCCAGAGGAACAGCGAGCGAATCAGATAGGCGCCCCAGATCGCGATGAAGAAGGCGCCCATCTGCGAAACCCGAGGATCGAGCTCGGGCCGGAAGATCAACGACAAGACGATGGCGAGCGGGATCCACATCACGATCACCACCACCTTCCAGCCTGCGAAGAACCCCAGGTCGTAGTGGATGGGATGCAGCGGTCGAACGAGCTGAGCTGACAACTGCCCCTCTCTGATCCGACGCTCCCAACCAAAGGGGGTGAAGACGATGTTCATGTTCCGGACGAGCGTCCAGACGATGTAGTAGGCGGCGAAGGTCCCGGCGGTGAACCCGCCGACCTCGCCACCCTGTGAGTCGGCGATCGTCGACCACACGACCAGGTAGATGATCGGCTCGGTGACCATGCCGATCATGTAGAAGTAGTTGGCGGCCCGGTACTGGAACTGCTCGATGATCGCCGTGCGCGACAACGTCGCATAGAGCCGCACCATCGAGCGGACCCGGCCCTCGGGCTGGATGGCCGTCGTCACGGACCCACCTCGTCGGTCTCGCTGTCGTTCTCGCTGTCGGTCTCGCTGCTGGTGTCGCTCTCGCTCTCAGTGTCGGTCTCACGGCTTCCGCTGGCGAACGCCATCTCGATCACGTCGTCGATCGGGGGATCCTCGATGGTGAGGTCGTCGACGGTCAGTTCGGCGAGCAGCCGACCCGTGAGCTCGGCGACGCCGGAGCGGTCGACTCGGAGGGAGACCCGAGCTCCGGATTCCTCGACGACATCGCCATAGCCGCTGAGGTCGGCCGGTTCAGCGAGGGTGACCACGACGGTCTTGTACGACGCGAACCGCTCGCCCAAGTCGTCGAGCGAACCGTCGTAGAGCACCGAGCCCTCGTGGATCACGATCACCCGCTCGCACAGGGCTTCGATGTCGGCCATGTAGTGGCTGGTGAGCATGATCGAGGCGCCGTGGCGGGCGTTGTAGTCGGCGAGGAACGTGCGGATCCTGCGCTGCATGACCACGTCGAGCCCGAGCGTCGGCTCGTCGAGGAACAACACCGCAGGTCGGTGGAGCAACGAGTTGGCGATCTCGGCCTTCATGCGTTCGCCGAGCGACAGGTTGCGGACCGGCTTGTTGACCAGCTCGCCCAGATCGAGCAGTTCGATGAGCTCGTCGCGCTGTTCGAGGAACGGCGCCTCGGGAAGCCGGTAGATCGCACGGGTGAGCGCGAAGCTGTCGAGCGCTGGGAGGTCCCACTGGAGCTGGTTGCGGTTGCCCATCACGAGGGTGATCTGGCGGAGGTAGTCGTGATCTCGGGCGAACGGCTCGTAGCCGAGCACCGAGACCTCGCCGCCGCTCGGGTGCAGGAGGCCGCTCAGCATCTTGAGCGTCGTGGTCTTCCCCGCACCGTTCGGGCCGAGGAATCCGACGATCTCCCCGTGAGCGACGTCGATCGACACCTCGTCGACCGCTGAGACCGACTTGGTCTTGCGCTTCACGAGACTCTTCGTTGCCGCCCACAGGCCCGGGTCTCGCTCGGGGACCTCGAAGAGCTTGGAGAGCCCCCTCGTGTGGATCGCCGCCGTTGTCTGGTTGGACCTCGACTGGTCGTTCACGGAGCGAGCGTAGTTGGTGCGCTCGTGGTCCGTCCCTCGGTTTTGGGCTGGCGCGCGAGGGCCTGGGAGTGGGAAGCGAGAACTGGGACGAGAGAATTTGCTTCGACCGCAACCGATCGGACCCAGCCGGTGTTCTCCCCATCGTGAACCCCTCGACCAGCGAAGCGCTTGCGGCCGACCTCGACGGCCAATTCCCGGCATTCGTCGATGCGCACGGCTCCATGGTGCTGACCCTCGCCACCCGCCTCACCGACCCGAGCACCGGGCAAGACATCGCCCAGGAGGTGTTCCTCCGCGCCTACCAAGCCCTCGACGGCTACGGCCGCGACCGGGTGGCCACACTCGCGCCCCGCCCCTGGCTGGCGACGATCACCCGCAATCTGGTCCGCAACGAATATCGGCGACGAGATCGCCGACCGACGGTGCCCCTCGACGTCGACGACCGCGATCACGACGACGAGGACGTGAACGTCGAGGCAGAGGCGATCGATTCGGGGGACGAGGTGAACCAGCTCCTGGCTCGCCTCACCGAGCCGCAGCGCGAAGCGGTGGTGCTCCGCCACATCGTCGGGCTGTCGATGCGCGACGTCGCGCTCACGATGGCCTGCCCGGTCGGTACCGCAAAGTCACACGTGTCGCGAGGCCTCGAACGCCTGCGATCCCAGCTCGAGACAGGAGAGCAGCGATGAGTAACCACGAGACCGCAGGTTCGCTCAGCGATTCACTCGATGGTGCGCTCGAGGGCGCCACGATCGAGCTGTCGTCC
>CALLIQ010000129.1 GCA_938008925.1 uncultured Acidimicrobiales bacterium | reverse complement strand
GAGACCGAGTCCGACAAACAGTGCGTCGTTCACGGCGACTCGAACAACGTCGGAAACGTGCTGATCACCGGCGATGGCGTTGCCCTCATCGACTGGGACGAGGCGCACGTCGACACGCCGGCGCTCGACCTGGTTCTCCCCCACAACGCGGCTGGGCTCGAGGGCGAAGCGCTCGACATCGCGTCGCAGGCATCGGCGGCCTGGGAGGCGGCGGTGTGTTGGGACGACGATCACGCGAAACGCTGCCTCGCCGAGGTCAGGCCGCTCTGATGGTCTCCGAACCGTCCGACTCCGGTCCGAGCGTTGTATTTCGTGCAGCCGTCCCGAGCGACGCCGCTGCCGTCGCGGCGTATCACCAACGATGTGTGGCCGAGACGTTCGCCTCACTGATTGCGTCCGGCGACCTGGTGCCACCGAATCTCGACAGCACTCACGCCCAGTTGGAGAGCTGGTTCGAGCCGACCTCGTCGCTCTCGACGACGGTCGCCATCGACCCGGTGGAAGGCGAGGAGCCCGTCGCCCACGTCACCATCGAGGGACACCAGGTCGTTCACCTGTTCGTCGACCCAGCCCACCAGCGAACCGGCCTCGGCCGATCGTTGCTCGCCATGGCGGAGTCATCGATCGTTGCGGCTGGACCTGCTCCAGGTGACGCGTTCGAGCTCCACGTCCGAGTGGAGAATCACCGCGCCATCGCGTTCTACGAGCGAGCCGGCTGGACCATGACCGACGAACGCATCCGAACGACCGAGCACGGCATCACCTACGACGAACACGTCATGGTGAAGCCGTTCCCTCGTGACCCGTTGGGCTAGTCCTCGAACAGCTCGGCCACGAACTCGCCTTGGAGATGACGCTCGAGGAGTTCGGCGGCGTCGTCGTCGAAGAGACCGATGGCCTGGCCAACCGCCGACGTGAACTGGATCATGGCGTTCGGGAGCGCAGTGATGACCGTCGCGCCACTTGCCCCTCGATCAACCGGCCCTCGATCAACCGGGCCTCGATCAACCGGACCTCGATCAACGCAGACGACATCGCCGAAGGTCGGCTCGACCTCTGCGGCGCTTGCGAGGAGCGGTTCAACGAAGGACTCGACCTCGGGTGGGGCCCACGGCGCTCGGTAGTTGTGCGTGATGTGGCGGCCGGCGAGGACGCCCGCATCGCCGAGCACGAGGACGCCGGCGCAGATCCCGGCGACCACTCCCCCGGCATCGACGACGGCGTTGAGCAGCCGCTTGACCGATGCATCGCCGATGATCGCTTCGGGATCACCGCCGGGAACGATGACGACGCCGACCTTCGATCGGTCGATCTCGTCGATTGGGCGGTCGGGGATCATGATCAGACCGGACTGATCGATCACGTCGCCACCATCGGCGCTGACGAACTCGATGGGAACCTCGGCTCCTCGCAATCGGGTGGCCAGCTCGATGACTTCGGCGATGGTGCAGCCCGGATAGAGCAACACGATGCACGACGCCTGACTCATGCGGTTCCCTTCCTCACGCGGTTCCCTTCGTCATGTGATGTTCCTACTCATGGCGTGCTCCGATCGGCGAGGAGTCCCTCCACGACGAGGGCGACCCCGTCGTCGAGATGATGGGGTGCTCGATGGGAGGCCGCCTCGACCGCATGGTCATTGGCGTTGGCCATGGCATAGCCGCGGCCGGCCCATCGCAGCATGCCCAGATCGTTGGTCTGATCGCCGAAGCTCACGGTCTGCTCCTGGGCGATGTCGAGGCGCTCACAGAGTGCCGCGAGCGCCAAGCCCTTGTCGGCGTGCTGCGACGTGAGCTCGACGAACCCCAACCCCGACGTGGCGAAGTTGACCGTCTCCGGCATGTGGGGCGCCGACGCCTCGAACCACTCCATGTCGGCCATCTCGGGATGGAGAACCATCATCTTCGTGAGGTCGTCGGTACCAGGGGTGAACTCGACGGTGGATCGCTTCGCGATCTTCAGCGATGGGAAGAGACTCGACCGGATCGCCCGGAAGCCCTCGTCTTGGAAGACGCCTTCGGTGGTCTCCCACGAGTAGCCGAGATCCCCGAACTCCGACCCGAGCGTCGAGACCACGTCGGCAGCGATCGACCGGTCGATTGGGAAGCGGTCGACGACCTCGCCAGCTTCGAGGTCGAAGACCGTGGCCCCATTCGACGCCAGCAACCAACGAACGCACCCGATCGGTTCGAGGATCGGGGCCGCGCTCCAGTGCGAGCGACCCGTTGCCGCAACGACCTCGACCCCTGCATCGCGTGCCGCGTTGAGAACCTCGATCGTGCGCTCCGTCACCGCATGGTCAGGCCCGAGCAGCGTGCCGTCGATGTCGGTGGCGATGAGTCGCAGGTCCATCGAGAACACCCTAGAGAGCGCAAGCCCAGAGACAGAGCGCAAGCCCAGAGACACAGGCTCGCTGGCACGGGTGGGGCTAGCGTCCGGATCATGTCGGCGCGAGAGCAACGGATCGAGACCGAGCGGTTCGTGCTTCGCAACTGGACCGACGAGGATCGTGATGCCTTCGCTGCGATGAATGCCGACGACGAGGTGATGGCCGACATGGGTGGGCCGATCAGCCGAGCGGAAAGCGACAGCAAGCTCGATCGATACGCCGCCGCATTCGAGTCTCACGGCTACGGGCGTTGGTTGGTGGAGGGATCACTCGACGGTGAGCCTTCGTCCTATCTGGGCTACGTCGGAGTGATGCCGAACGAGAGCGACGGCCACCCGCTCGGACGGCACGACGAGATCGGATGGCGCTTGTGTCGTCGAGCGTGGGGTCACGGTGTGGCGCTCGAAGCGGCGACGGCGGCGTTGCGCGATCTGTTCGCCCGGACCGACCTCGAACGAGTCCTGTCGTACACGTCGCCGACGAACCTCCGATCCCAGGCCGTGATGTCCCGGCTCGGCCTTCGACGAGACGAGTCGCTCGACTTCGAGTGGACCTATGAGGACGTCGGGGCCTGGCAGGCGATGGTCTGGGTCGCGATCCCGACGACGCACGGCTAGGCCCGGCGGCGAGGCTCAGGGCTCAGGGCTCAGGGCTCAGGGCTCAGGGGCCAGCAGAAAAGCAGAGTGCGAGGGCCTCGGATCGCTGTTCGCACGTCAGCTCGGTCGGCCATGGAATCGGCGGTGTGGCGGCGATGGGTTGGGGCAGCGCCAGGATCTCATCTTGGCCGATGACCGGTGCGGTGATCTCGCACTCGGCGTCGGTCGACGTCCGGCCCCCGTAGAAGCGGTCGATCTCCACGTCGGCGATCGACGCGGCGATCACGACGTCTTGGAAGGCCGCAAGCCCGTCTGGCGCTGAGGTACAGAACCACGAGGTCGCGATGCGGACCCGTTCGCTGGTCGCCAGCGTGTCGGCGAGCGCGACCACCTCCGCCGTCCGGGTGGGGCTCGATCCGAGCGCATCTGGCACGAAGCTCCGATAGCGGGAGGTGTCCGCCAGTTGCGCGACCGCGAGCGCACCCATCGCACCGGCGACCAGCCATCTCGCGCCGCCATGCTTCTCGAGCGCTCCCTTTTCAAGCGCTCCCTTCTGGAGGCTGCCCACACGCTTCTCGAGGGCGACCAGCGACCACAACATCGCGCCGTAGCCGACGACCCAGAAGAACCGGCCGCTGGCTCGGAACTGTTGCACGACGTCCCACACGAAGCGTCGCTCGATCGCGGTGAGGAGAATCGCAGCCAGGCCGATCGCTCCGAGGGTGAAGACGCCGGGACGCAAGACTTCCAACGAGCGTCGGACGAACACCAGCCAGAGCAGCACCGCACCGAGCACGGCGAGTACAAGACCGAGGCTCGCCGCGAACGGAACGCTCCGAAGCCTCGTGAACTCCTCGCCAAGCAGGGCGACCCGAAACCGTGGCCCGACCTGGACCATCGGGGTCACCGCGAGCGCGAGCAGCACGAGTACGAACGTCGTCAACACTTGATGATCCAAGGCGGCACGGGCGACTCGGCGACGCTCGAGCACCAACATCGCGACGACGGCGACCGCTGCGCCAGCGCCGAAGTACACGACGCCTTCGAACGACCCCTGTGGGCTCAACAAAAGCTCGTCGTCGCCCGGCCACAGTGTCGACCACTGCGGCCAGACCGGGCCGACGACATTGATGCCGAAGGCCCCGAATCCGCCGGCCGGCACCGCCTTCGAGGGCAGATGGCCGAGCAGGACCATCCATCCGCCGATGACGGCGGCGGTCGCGAGCGCCCACC
>CALLIQ010000128.1 GCA_938008925.1 uncultured Acidimicrobiales bacterium | reverse complement strand
CAGAGGACTTCCTCACCGAGTCGGCGGCCGACGCGACGACTCGCCAGGCTGAGGTCGACGGCGTCGTGAACTCGCTCGAGGCGTCCCTCGATGATCGGGAGCAAGAGGTTGCCGATGCCGCCGCTGCTGAGGTCGTGGCGGAAGCCGACCGGATCGACGCGACGGAGCGGATCGAGCGAAACGGGCCGGTGTTCGAGCGAGAGCTCTTGGCCAGCAACGCATCGGGTACCGACATTCCCTATGTCGTACTGAACGCCTACGTGACCGCCGCTGCTCAAACAGCGGACGAAGACCCGTCGTGTCGCGTCAGCTGGCACCATTTGGCCGGCATCGGCAAGGTCGAGAGCCGACACGGCAGCTTCGGTGGCAACACCGTTGGACCGGATGGCAGGACCGACGGCGAGATCCTCGGGCCGGTGCTCGACGGTGACCCTTGGTTGGCCATTCCCGACAGCGACGGCGGCGTGTACGACGGCAACCTCGAGTGGGACCGGGCCGTCGGCCCGATGCAGTTCATCCCGACGAGCTGGGCGATCTTCGGACGCGACGGAAACGGCGACGGCGAAACCGACCCGCACAACCTCTACGACGCAGCCCTGGCGGCCGCCGGCCATCTCTGTCGCCGGCACTCGGGCCTCGACTCAGAGCCGAGCTTCCGACAGTCGCTTCTCGGCTACAACCGCTCGGCGGTCTATGGCTCCGACGTGATTCGCATCTCAGGCGAATACCTCGACCTGATCGACCTTCCCCCCACCTACAGCTGACCAACCTCCGGAACCTCTGGGGTGAGTTCGGCGGAGCCGACACTCGCTGAGCGAAGCGGCTGTGGTCTCGATCAGCGGAGCTTGTCGTTCGCTGATCAGTCGCGGGAGCGAAGCCAGCGGCCGAACAAGAAGCCCTCGCTGTGCCAGAGCCGCTCGAGCTCCATGGCTCGCGGCGGTGTGGCCGGTTCGTCGGTCGTTCTCGCGGCCCTCGAGGCATCGCCGGCGACCAGCATCGGCGACATCGACATGTTCCACTCGTCGATGAGGTCCTCGGCCACCAGCTGACCGTTCAAGGTCGGGCCGCCCTCAGCGAGCACGAGATGATGGCCTTTGCGGCCGAGTGCAGTGATCGCCTTTGGCAGGTCGACCTGGCGGTTGCCGACCTCCACGATGTCGGCGACGTCGTCGAGCCGGCGCTTCTTGTCGGTGGGGGCGTTTCGAGCGGTCAGCACGATCGGTCGGTAGGTCGGGTCGGAGAAGATGGGAGCATCCGGCCCGATGCTCAGGCGAGCGCTCACGATGGCGACGGCGAGGCGAGCGGGCAGCCCCGCGGCGAGACGAGCCTCCTGAACCGCCGGATCGGCGTCGGGTGGCTGGTACCCCTCCGACGCCGCGGTCCGGCTCCCGACGAGCAGGGCGGAGGCGGTGCGGCGCAATGCGATGAGCAGAGCGAGGTCGGCGGGACCTCCGAGTCCGGAGGAAAGACCGTCGACGGCGACCGAGCCGTCGAGGCTCGTGATCATGTTGGTGAACACCCAGGGTCGCTCGGCCGTACCCGGCCGCGACTCTGCAGCGAGCGCGGCGACGAGGTCGGTCGGGACGGGCTCGCCGAGCGCGACCTCACCCATCGGAGTGTTCGTCATGGGATGCAGTGTGCAACGGCCGCTCGCCAGAGCGGCGCGCGCTCAGCCCTTGTTGATCTCGTTCCAGGGACCGCCGTCGGCCCGCGGCTCCTTGGGAAGTCCGAGCACTCGCTCACCGATGATGTTGCGCTGGACCTGGCTGGTGCCCGCGTAGATCGTGCCGGACCGAGCCATCTGGAAGCTGTACTGCAGCGTCGCCGGGTTGTTGGGAACACCGATGTCGGGGGCGCCCAGCCCGCTGGCGGTGGTGTCGTCGCCGTCGATCAAGGCGTCTGGACCGATGATGTTCATGATGTCGTTGGTCGTCTTGGAGTGGTGTTCGCTCCACGCCAGCTTGAAGATCGACGACTCGGGTCCTGGCGGCTTGCCCTGGAGATAGTTGGTGAGCGCTCGCATGCCGGCGTAGCGGAGCAGCTCGACACGGGTGTGTGCTTCGGCGAGCGTCTGGCGAACCAGGGGATCGTCGGTGAGCTCACGCTTCACACACAGATCCTTGAGGCGATCGAACTCGGCCTTGAACCGAAGCGGGGTGACGGTCGCTCCGGCGCCGCGCTCGTTGGCGAGCAGGGTGTTGGCGACCGCCCAGCCACTGTTGACCTCGCCGAGCACGTGGTCGGCCGGGCAGACGGCGTCGGTGAAGAAGACCTCGTTGAAGTGGTCCTGGCCGGTGACGTTGGTGATCGGGCGAAGCTCGACGCCGGGCTGATCCATCGGAACGAGGAGGAACGTGATGCCCTGATGCTTCGGCGACTCGGGAGCGGTGCGAGCGAGCACGAAGATCCAGTTGGCGTGCTGGCCTGCCGAGGTCCAGATCTTCTGTCCGTTGATGATCCACTGATCGCCGTCGAGCACGGCCTTGGTGCCGAGGCCGGCCAGGTCGGAGCCGGCACCGGGCTCGCTGTAGCCCTGACACCAGCGATCTTCACCCGACAAGATCCTGGGGATGAAGTGGGCCTTCTGCTCGTCGGTCCCCATCGCCAGCATGGTGTTGCCGAGCATCGAGATGCCGAACGCGTCGTTCGAGCCGCCCGTGGGTGCGCCGCGTTTTGCGAACTCCTCGTGCAGGGTGACCGTGTCGGCCGGGCTCAGGCCGGCGCCGCCGACCTCTTTGGGCCACGACAGCGCGAGCAGGTTGTTCTCGCTGAGGGTGGCACGCCAGCTCTCGAGGAACGCCTGGCGTTCCTCCCCTTCGAGCGCCCCGATGCCTTCGAAGTCGGCCGGGAGGTTCTCGTCGAGAAAGGCGCGGATGCGGGTGCGGAACCCATCGTCGGTGGCGGGTGCAAGATCCATTCGGTGACAGTACCGCTTGGCCGGTTTCGGGTCAGATTGAGCGATTCGGGCGGTCGTCCCGAGCTGGTCCACAGCATTGCTTCGAAATCCACAGGCCGTCCTCTTTCAATCCACAGCGCGTTCTCCCTATGTTGGCCAACAGCCGGGTTGGGCCGGTGCGGAGTGTGTGGCATGTCGGGGACTCGTTCTTCTGAGCCCTCTAGGAAGAGCAGCGCGTTGAGGGCGACCCTCAAAAGGCGTGCTCGCCCCAACCCATGCGCTCCGTCCGGCCCAACCAGCCGAAATCTCGGCGACACGGCGTCGATCGCTCCTTCCCGGGGCCGAAGCGGCGTCGACGTTGCCATGCCTGGGGATGCGGTCTCGCGAGCGGGTCCGCACCGCAGAAAATCCTGTCCGAATTTGAAGAAGAACGGAACGAACCGTTGACATCGTTGTAATTACGGTGTTGTAATACTCATCCACATCTTGTGCTTCGGACGGCCTTGGCGGCAGTCAGTCACACAACATCTAGTGGTTGGCAATGTGACACTCCTTCACTCGGGCAGAGCGGGGGATTCCCGGAAGGGAGCACCCCTGGGGTGGTGGATCAGCTGACCGAAACGGGTGTCGGTGACGCTGACGAACGGGCGACACAGAGCGTCGAGATGTGGTGGGGGCACGGGTACTGGTCAGTTTCCGCTGAGCGCCAGTCAACCGCAGAGGTCGGGTTCGACGAACCGGGCGGCCAACGCAAGTCCACACCCATGCCACACACGAAGAACAACAGACCCGCTACTCCTCGCTCGAGGTGAAGCGGGCGGAGCATCGCCACGACAAGAGCGCACCAAAGACCTCAGACGCAACGTGTCGGATGACCGGCCGTGATCAGAAACACCTCGCCGGAAGAACTGGTTTCTTCCAGAGGACGATCACACCGATCACGATCACACCGATCACGATCACTTCGATCGCACCGACCGGCTCGCTGTCTCTGACCAGTCCCTTTGGAGCGCCTTCCGAAGTACCGCCCCGTCCGCAACACCCTGGCCACTCCCTCCGGCCCGAACGAGTTTCCCCTCTAGGAGCTACGAATTCATGGCACTCGCGCCCGAAACGATCGACCTCACCGACGGAGCCCCCGGCATCGGACTCCGTCGCACGTTCACGACACCCGATACCCATCCTTACGACACCGTCGAATGGGAACGTCGTGACGCCCGGATCTCCAACTGGAAGACCGGCGAGGTCGCCTTCGAGCAGCTCGGCGTCGAGGTGCCAAGCGGTTGGTCGGTCAACGCCACCAACATCCTTGCCCAGAAGTACTTCCGTGGTTCGCTCGACACACCCGAGCGCGAGCGGTCGCTGAAGCAGGTCGCCGACCGTGTCGTCGACACCATCACCACCTGGGGCACCGAGGGTGGCTACTTCACCTCGGCTGAAGAGGCTCGCACCTTCTCCGACGAGCTCAAGTACCTCATCATCCACCAAAAGGGCGCGTTCAACTCGCCCGTGTGGTTCAACATCGGTGTCAAGGGCGTCCCGCAGCAGGCATCGGCCTGCTTCATCCTCGCCGTCGAAGACAAGATGGACGCCATCTTGAACTGGTACGTCGAAGAGGGCGTCATCTTCAAGGGCGGCTCGGGCGCCGGCATCAACCTCTCCGGCATCCGCTCGAGCGCCGAGCTCCTCAAGGGCGGCGGCACCGCATCGGGCCCCGTCAGCTTCATGCGTGGCGCCGACTCCTCCGCCGGCACGATCAAGTCGGGTGGCAAGACCCGCCGTGCAGCCAAGATGGTCATGCTCGACATCGACCACCCCGACATCGAAGAGTTCATCTGGTGCAAGGCCACCGAGGAGCGCAAGGCTCGCGTGCTGCGCGAGGCCGGCTTCGACATGGACCTCGACGGCGCCGACAGCCACTCGATCCAGTACCAGAACGCCAACAACTCCGTCCGGGTCACCGACGAGTTCATGCAGGCCGTCCTCGACGACGGCGACTGGAACCTCGTCGCCCGCACCACCGGTGAGGTCATCCGCACCGTCAAGGCTCGCGACCTCATGCGTCAGTTCTCCCAGTCCACCTGGGAGTGCGCCGACCCGGGCATGCAGTACGACTCCACGATCAACCGCTGGCACACCTCGGCCAACACCGGAAAGATCAACGGTTCGAATCCGTGCTCGGAATACATGCACCTCGACAACTCGGCGTGCAACCTGGCCAGCCTCAACCTGCTCACCTTCCTCGGTGACGACGACACCTTCGACGTCGACGGATTCAAGTCGGCGTGTGAGACCTTCTTCACCGCCCAGGAGATCCTCGTCGGGCGGGCCGACTACCCGACCGGCCCGATCGGTGAGACCTCGCTGAACTTCCGTCAGCTCGGCCTCGGCTACGCCAACATCGGCGCCCTGCTGATGAACCTCGGTCTTCCCTACGACTCCGACGAGGGCCGTGCCTACGCCGCCGCCATCACCTCGCTGATGACCGGCCACGCCTACTACACCTCGGCCAAGACGGCCGCCCGCATGGGCCCCCACGCCGGCTACGCCGAGAACGAAGAGCCCATGAACCGGGTCCTTCGTCAGCACCAGGAAGCCAACTCCGGCATCGACGAAGAGCTGGCCCCGACCGACATCCTCTCGGCCGCCCAGCAGGCATGGGACGCAGCCGTCGAGCTCGCCCCCGTCGTCGGCGTCCGCAACGCCCAGGCCACGGTGCTCGCACCGACCGGCACGATCGGTCTCCTCATGGACTGCGACACCACCGGCATCGAGCCCGACCTCGGTCTGTGCAAGATGAAGAAGCTCGTCGGTGGCGGCACGATGATGATCGTCAACCAGTCGGTGCCTCGTGCGCTGCGTCGCCTCGGTTACGACGAGGCAGCCGTCGAGGGCATCACCGCCTACATCGACGAGCACAAGACGATCCTCGGTGCGCCCGGGCTCAACCCCGATCACATCAGCGTCTTCGCCTGCTCGATGGGCGACAACCCGATCCACTACCTCGGGCACGTGAAGATGATGGCGGCCGTCCAGCCGTTCATCTCCGGCGCCATCTCCAAGACCGTCAACATGCCAGAAGACGTCACCGTCGAAGACGTGGAGCAGCTCCACATCGACGCATGGCAGATGGGCGTCAAGGCGATCGCCATCTACCGCGACAACTGCAAGGTGGCCCAGCCGCTGAGCATGGCGAAGTCCGACAAGCAGAACGCTGAAGACGATGCGGCGGCCGCAGCCGATGCAGCCGACGCCGTGACCGCTCAGGTGACGGAGATCGTCGAGAAGATCGTCTACAAGCCCGTCCGTGAGAAGCTCCCCCGCAACCGCCGAAGCCGGACGTTCGACTTCCGAGTCGCCGACTGCAAGGGCTTCGTCACCGTCGGCGAGTACGACGATGGCCGCCCCGGCGAGATCTTCGTCCGTGTGTCGAAGCAGGGCTCGACGATGGCGGGAATCATGGATGCGTTCGCCATCAGCATCAGCCACGGTCTCCAGTACGGCGTGCCGCTGCGCAACTTCGTCGAGACCTTCACCGGCATGCGCTTCGAGCCCGCCGGCATGACCGACGATCCCGACATCCGGATCTCCACCTCGATCATGGACTACCTCTTCCGCAAGCTCGCCGTGCTCTACATGGAGCCGAGCGAGCGGGCCGAGATGGGCATCTTCACCACCGGTGAGCGGACTCAGCAGACCCTCCCCGGCGTCGACGAGGCCGTCAGCGTCCAGGGTTCGGAGATCGCTTCGGATCCGCCGTCGGTCGACTCGGCCGACGACATCGTGGCGAAGATGGAAGCAGCCGAGGCGGCTCCGGCTCCGGTTCAGCAGGCTCCGGTTCAGCAGACCATGTCCGATCCGGACGCACCGCTCTGCATGCAGTGCGGTGTCACCATGAACCGTTCCGGCAGCTGCCACGCCTGCCCGAGTTGCGGAAACACCAGCGGCTGCAGCTGATGTGAAGTTGCGCTGAACTGAATGAGCCCCGTCACCTGCTGGTGGCGGGGCTCTTTCGCGTCCCTGGTCCCGGGGCGCGCCTGGGCGGCGTGTTGTATACACGGGGGCGACGGCGACGCCAGGCCAGCCGGGGCTTGCGCGATCCGAGTCGGCCGGTTCCTGGCCGATCGTCCGACCCACTGGCACGTTTGGAGCTGACCGATCATGGCCGTACTCACCGCAGGATTCGCCGCTGACAAGGGTGACGAGCTCGCTCTCGTCGACGACAATGCCTCCGAGACATGGAGGGAGTTCAACGCTCGGATCAACCAACTGATCCATAGTTTTCGCGATGCCGGACTCGACGCCGGTGACACCGTTGCCGTGGTCGCTGGGAACTGCAACGAGTGGTTCGAGACCGCCTTCGCGTGTGCCAACGCGGGGATCGTGTTCGTGCCTGTCAACTGGCATCTGGTCGCGTCTGAGCTCGCCTACATCATCGGCGACTCGGGCTCGAAGGCGATCGTTGCGGACCACCGCTTCGTCGACGAAGTGGCGAAAGCCCTGGAGGACGACCGATCGTCCGCGGTCGAACTGGCGTTGGTGATCGGTGCTCCAGGCTCGGGTCGCTTTCAGAACTTCGACGAGTTCGTGAGCGCAGGGTCGGCCGAGGAGCCAGCGGAGCAGAGCTTCGGTGGGCCGATGTTCTACACGTCCGGCACGACCGGCCACCCGAAGGGAGTCCGCAGCTCGCTCACGCAGATGCCGCCGGGTGTCGATCCGTCGGTGTGGCAACTGATCGGTGCCGGTTTCTCGGACATGGTCGCCGGCGGCGGCCGCACGGTGCTGTGTGGGCCGTTCTACCACTCCGCTCAGTGGGCGTTCTCGTTCCTCCCGATGCTGACCGGGTCGGCGACGATCATGCAGCACAAGTACGACAGCGCTGGCGTCCTGGCGATGATCGACGACTACCAGGCCACCAACATTCACTTGGTGCCGACCCAGATGAAACGGCTGGTCGACCTCCCCGACGACGTGAAATCGAGCTTTGACGGGTCGTCGCTCAAGATTGCATTGCATGGAGCAGCACCGTGCCCGCCGGTGGTGAAGCGCTCCATGATCGACTGGTGGGGCCCGGTGATCACCGAGTACTACGGCTCGACAGAGGGTTCCATCATCACGTTGATCGACTCCGATGAGTGGATGCAACGAGGCGGCAGCGTCGGCAGGGCGATGCCGAACATGGAGATCCTCGTCGTCGGCGAGGACGGCGCCCAACTCGGTGCCAATGAGTCGGGCACGCTCTACTTTCGCAACTCGATGGGGACCGACTTCGAGTATCACAACGCTCCGGAGAAGACCGCCGACAGCCACCTCGAGCCAGGCGTGTTCACGACCGGCGATGTCGGCTACCTGGATGACGACGGCTATCTCTGGCTGAGCGATCGCAAGATCGACATGATCATCTCGGGCGGCGTGAACATCTATCCGGCAGAGATCGAAGGCGTGCTGGGAGGCCATCCACTGGTCGGTGACGTCGCCGTCATCGGCGTGCCGAACGAAGAGTTCGGTGAGGAGGTCAAGGCGATCGTTGTGCCGAACGACGGTGTCGCGGCCGGCGACGAGCTCATCTCGACTCTCGGTGCTCACTGCAGCGAGCACCTCGCCGGTTACAAACGCCCGCGCTCGTTCGACTTCGCCGACACGCTGCCCCGCACGGGCACCGGCAAGGTCCAGAAGGCGAAGCTACGAGCACCCTTCTGGGAAGGCCACGATCGCACCATCTGACACGTGCGAGCCCGTAGGGCGCTGGCGTTGCTGATCTCCGGTTGGGCACCGCGAGATCAGTCAGCGGTGAGGATGCGCTCGAGCGTCCGGCTCATCACGTCGCCGAGAGGGTGCTTCTTCGGGACGTAGTAGAGGATGCCGCCGACGGCGTGCTCGAGTTCGAACGCTCGCGCTCGAATCCACGTCGCGTCGTCGACCTCGAGTGCGTTGCGGAACACCTCTCTCTCGGTGGTGGACAAGACCGCCCACGCCGGGGCGAGGTCCTGTGCGAGATCGCCGGTGCCGGCTCCGCCCCAGTCGATGATCGCGCTGAGGTGACCCGCGTCGTCGACGAGCAGGTTGCCGGGGATCAAGTCGCCGTGGACGAACCCGCTCGCGACCGGTTCGTCGACCACTTCCCACGCTTCGGCTGCGAGCCGACGGACCGCGGCGACATCGATGAGGTCGGCGGCGTTCCACTCCGGCCCGTCGAGCCATGCTTCGAGAGCCTCGAGCACTGGCCCGAGTGGGCCACCCCGGTCGCCAGGTGAGCGCGGTCGAACCCCCTCGACGTCGGTCGCTCCAACGGCGGCAACGGCTTCGGCGAGGTCCTCGCCACCGATCTCCTGACGATCGCGAGCGGTCCAGGCGTCGATGCCGTCGAGCCACTCCAGCACCGACCAATGGTGGGGAAAGGCATCGCTCGGGTCACCAACATGCACGAGTCGCGGCGTCCCCACCAACGCCCCGAGCGCGCTGTTCGACAACTGGCGCAGGATCGACGTCTCGTGCAGCACGCCGGCGGCGGCGCCGGGTCGGCGGGGGAGTCGGACGACGACGTCGGGTTGCCAGTCGCGACCAGAGGGCTGCCCGCCGCCGGCCCCTTGGAGGCGAACCCGCCACATCGCGTTGTCCGTGCCCGACGTGTCGAGGTACTCGATCGGCGACTCCGCCCACTGCGGAAGCTCTGCCGCCAGCAGCGCCCGGACGACGGGTTCGCTGACGTCGGGCTCGTCGTCGTGAATCTGCTCTGGCACGACGCCAGCCTGTCAGACCTCGTCAGAACGGCCAGCGAGTTCCTCGTCGGTGGGTGGTTCGAAGGCTCCGGCCCACTCGTCGAGTTCCTCGGGGGAGATGGAGAAGGTCCCCGTCGGAAGACTCCGGTTGCGCTCGGCGACTCGCCGATGAAGTTCGTCGAGTTCGACGTCGAGGAACACGATCTCCACCCGCGCCCCGAGCTCGCTGGCACGAGAGCGGTAGTGGTCCCGCTCGGCTCGAGCCCACAGGCCCCAGTCGAGAATCACGCTCGTGCCACCAGCGAGCAGCCGCTCGGCGAGCTC
>CALLIQ010000127.1 GCA_938008925.1 uncultured Acidimicrobiales bacterium | reverse complement strand
CCGTAGCGAGCAGCCGGTTCGATTCGGAGCGGTCGATCGCGGGGCGGTCCATCATGAGAGCGACGATAGAAGCCTCGGTCCGAGGATGGTCGAGATGTCGTCGGTCGGATCCGGCTCCTATGGTCTGGCCATGTCGGATTCCACCACCATCGAAGTCGAGCGTTCGAGCCTCGACTCCACCCGCACCGTCGAGGCCACGTCCTCGCCACTCGGCCAGGACGAGGTTCGTCTTCGCATCGACCGATTCGCCATCACGGCCAACAACGTCACCTACGCCGTCGTCGGCGACATGTTCGGGTACTGGAGCTTCTATCCGACGGAGGATCCGACCTGGGGACGGGTGCCGATGATGGGATTCGCCGAGATCGTCGAGTCGAACCACGCCGAACTGGCCGTCGGTGACCGCTACTACGGGTGGTACCCGATGAGTGACGAAGTCACCATCAGAGCCCGCACGAGTTCGGCCGGATTCATGGACATCAGCGATCACCGCGAGGGGCAGGCGCCGGTGTACCGCTCGTTCTCGAAGAGTGAGATCGATGCCGATGGCGACGAACTCATCGAGCTCGAAGAGCGTCACTCGCTCCTGCGTGGACTGTTCCTGACATCGTTCCTCGCCGAAGCGTTCTTCGCCGACAACGGCGGCGCAGACGGACCGACCTTCTTCGGCGCCGATCGAGCCATCGTCACGTCGGCCTCGTCGAAGACGTCGATCGCGTTCGCGCAACGCGCTGCGGCACGGGGTGTCCCCGTCGTCGGCGTGACGTCGCCCGGCAACGCCGAGTTCGTCAAGAGCATCGAGTGGTACGACTCGGTCGTGACCTACGACGACCTCGCCGCTGTCGGATCGGAGGACAAGGCGGTCATCTACGACATCGCCGGCAACGCACAGGTCCTGGCCGATCTCCACGAGGTGCTCGGTGATTCGTTGACCTACTCGATGCGCGTCGGCATGGCCCACCACGATGCCGGCACGCCCGATGGCGATCGACCGCTGGCCGGGCCCGAGCCGATTTTCTTCATGGCCCCGTTCGAGGTCGAACGGCGTCGGGACGATTGGGGTGCTGCCGAGTTCGAAGCGCAGACCGCTGCTGCCCTCGACGAATTCATCGAGGGCAGCACCACCTGGCTCGATCTCGAACGCCACGAAGGCGTCGAGGCCGTCACCGGAGCGTGGCAGCGAATGGTCAGCGGTGAATCGGGCCCGACGAGCGGGGTCATCGGCAGCATTCGCGCCTGACGCCCGCCGTTCTCTACGCTGTCGATCGCTCGTACCCCGATCGCAACACGAGGATTTTCCATGAAGCTCTGTACCGCCATGTTCTTCGACGGCAACCCGGAGCGGTTGGCCTCCCAAATCGTCGACCTCGAGGCCGCAGGCGTCGACATGGTCCTGATCCCGGAGATCTACGGGTTCGACCAGATCTCGACCCTCGGCTACATCGCAGCCAAGACCTCTCGCATCGAGCTGATGACCGGCATCGTGAACGTGTATTCGCGCTCGCCTGCGCTGATCGCACAGTCGGCCGCCACGGTCGACGCGCTGTCCGGCGGTCGGTTCACACTCGGCATCGGTACCTCGGGCGCCCAAGTGGTCGAAGGGTGGCACGGCGTGCCGTTCAAGCGACCGCTGGGTCGCACGCGCGACACCGTCGACATTTGCCGCAAGGTGTGGAGCGGCGAGAAGGTCAGCCACGAGGGCAAGGCCGTCTCGCTTCCCCTGCCTGCCGACGAAGGCACCGGGCTCGGCAAGCCGCTCAAGTTCATGAACCGGATGCACCGCCCCGACATCCCGATCGTGATCGCCTCGATCGGCCCGTCGAACGTGAAGATGACCGCCGAGATCGCCGACGGCTGGCAGCCGATCCACTTCGTGCCCGACCGTTTCGATCGTGTGTGGGGTGAATCGCTCGAGGAGGGCAAGGCCAACCGGTCCACCGATCTCGCGCCGCTGAGCATCTTCGGCGACGCCGCACTGGCGATCGGTGAGGGTGAGGAGATCATGCAGGCTCGCGAGGCCGCCCGCGGCCACGTCGGCTTCTACGTCGGTGGCATGGGCGCCAAGTCGAAGAACTACTACAACGACCTCTTCAAGCGGTACGGCTGGGAAGAGGAAGCGGAGAAGATCCAGGACCTCTTCCTCGGCGGTCAGCGAGCCGAGGCCATGGCGGCGGTGCCGGACGAGTACGTCGACTCCGCCAACCTCATCGGGACCGAGTCCCACATCAAGGAGCGGCTCGCCGTCTACAAGGACGTCGGCGTCACCCACCTCACCGTGAACGCGTCGGGCCCGAACGGCCTCGACGACATGGCTGCGGTGAAGGCCTGGATCGAATAGATCTGGATCGTGGCTGCTCGCCTCGCTGTGCTCACGTCCAGCGGACGTGGGCGACGGTGAGTGTCGAGCAGTAGAAGACGCCGCCGTCGCCGTCGGCGGTGAGGAACATGCCGTTGCCGATGCGCGAGCCCGTGTCGACTCGGTCGAGCAGTTCACCGGTGACGAGGTCGACCACCACCAGGTGGTCGGCCCCGTCGTCGGTGAAGTCGTTGATGACGAGTTCGCCCGAGTCGGGGAAGACGACGGGCTGCATCGACGGACGGATGTCCAGTTGCCACGAGACATCGAGTTCGACCCCGTCGCCGATCACACCGGCGAGGCCGCCGTTGATCGAGTCCCAGGCGATGGTGACGCCGTGTTCGGGTACGTGGACGGGTGGGGCGATGATCCCGCCGCCCGGGGTCCCGAACGGCTCGGCGACGCGGACGTCGCTCGGGTCGAGAGTGGAGACCCGGAGCAGTCGAAGGCCGCCGGGCCACGGTGCTGGAAGCCGCCACGACAGGTCTCGACCAGGAGGCTCGGGGTAGCGACCGTTCGGTTCGACCTCGTGGATACGTCGCACCGAGTGGATGTCGCCGCAGTCCATCAGCCAACAAGCGCCGTCGGAGATGCATGCATCCCAGGCGAGGCCGACGGCATCGTTGGCCCGGCGATAGCGGGGCTGCCATTCGTCGATCGTCATCGAGCCGTCCGGCTGGGCGATGATGCGCCACACGTGCTCGGTGCCGGGCACGTAGATGTGCTCGACCGCCTGGCCAGACCAGTCTTCGGTCACGTCGGCGGCGATGCGGCCCATCGATCCCTCCGGCAGGACGAGCGGGTCGCCGATGATGTCGAGGCTGTTCGGGTCCAGACGGGTGAGGGTCGTGCCACCCTGGCCCTCGAGTCGGAGGTCCTTGGTGATCAGCGTGCCGTCCGACAGCGCGAGGAGGCCGTTGTGGCTCCGATCGGCTGGCAGTTCGCGCTCGACTTCGATCGAGAGATCGTCGGGGTCGAGTCGGTGGAGGTAGGAGCCGTTGACGGAGAGGATCGATCCGTTTGCGTGGGCGAGGACCGCCCCGCACCAGACGTGCTCGCCGCACGGGAGTTCGGGCGACGTCGCGAGCGGTTCGAGCGTGTCCGGATCGATGCGCTCGACCCAGCCGTGCGGCGGTGGCCCGCTGAAGGCGGCCATCGTCCCGCCGAGATACCACTCGCCCGGATCGCGGCCCACCACCATGACGGTCCAGGTGTCGGTGCGCCTCGTGGTGACCGCTGCAGTCCGTGTCGCCGCGTCGAGCCGTCCTGGTGAAGCCTTCTGGCGACGGTTGCCGCCGCACTCGACCGGCCATGGCGACGGCCAATAGCCGGGGTGGTGGTGCAGCCGGTCGAGGTCGGTCATCGCGCCGACGCTAGGGCCGGGTCCCGATCAGGCTCAAGGTGGCCGGGAGAAGGGTCGTAGAGTCGTGCCGCTCAAGCGTCGCGACTCTCCCGCGACCAAACGGTGACTCGGAAACTATGGGAAGCACGATCAGCAGCGTTCATTCTGCGTCCAGTTCGACGGTTCCGTTCATTGGGGCCGTCCCGATCGGGGGAGGATGTCCAATGGGACGCTTTCGTTGTCTCGTACTAGTGCTCGCACTCGGCCTTGTCGCCGCAGCATGCGGCTCGGATGGAGAGGAGGCGACCGATTCGTCGAACACGACGGAGTCGTCGTCCGCCGATGATGCATCTGGCGACTCGGAGTCGGACGCTGACTCGTCGAGCGAGTCAGAGGGCGACGAGACGGTTGATGCGGAAGATGCCGTCGAGCTCGAAGACTCGATCGTGATCTTGTGCACGGTGGCTGAGGAGTGGTGCGAAGCACAAACGGCTGCGTTCGCCGAGACCACGGGGATCGATGCGCAGTACCAGCGGTTGTCGACCGGCGAAGCGATCGCCCGACTCGAGGCCGAGGGCGACGACCCGTCGTTCGACGTTTGGTTCGGCGGACCGAGCCTGGGCCCCGCAACCGCCTCTGCCGGCGGCTACATCGACCCGTACGTCTCGCCAAACGCAGCCGAGATCCCCGACGACCTGCAGTCCGGCGACGGGACGTGGACCGGCATCTACGTCGGAGCGCTCGGCTTCTGCTCGAATGCCGAGTTCCTCGAGGAGCTGGGTGTCGAGCCGCCCACCTCGTACGAGGACTTGTTGGACCCGGGACTCGTCGACAACATCGCGATGGCCGATCAGCGCACCTCGGGCACCGCGGCAACCGCAGCTGCGAACCTGGTTGCCCTTCTCGGTTCCGAAGATGCTGCGTTGGAGTACCTCGGCCAACTCGACGAGAACATCTTCCAGTACACCCGCAGCGGATCAGCCCCCGGACGTATGGCCGCCCAGGGCGAGGTCGCTGCGGCGATCATCTTCTCCCACGATTGCGTGGCGTTCGAAGAAGAGACCGGTGTCGACCTGCACGTGACCTTCCCCGCTGAAGGAACGGGCTTCGAGGTCGGGCAGGTTTCCATCATCGCCAACGCCGCCAACCCGAATGCCGCTCGAGCGTTCGTTGACTGGGCGCTCACCGCCGAGGCGCAAGAGGTCGGAGCGACCGTGCGTGCGTTCCAGATCCCGTCGAACCCCGCGGCTGCCGTGCCCGAGCAGGCCGTCTCGCTCGACGACGTGGTCCTCGCCCCCGGCTACAGCCCCCAGCTGGCTGAAGACCTCCGTGGTGGCGACTTCCCGGAGCGGTTCGCCAACGAGGTCCGCGGCGGCGCCGAGGCTCCTGAGTAGCCGACCGATCTCCGACGGGTTCTGACAGAGAGTGCGACAGGTGCAGGGACCGAGTACGTGACGACCACACAACCGAGGGCGAAGCGCCCGCAACGGCGCAGCCGGGAGCTCGGCAGAATCTGGGGCCAGCTGCGGGGCCAGGGCGCCTTCGGGGTTTCTGCCGTCGCATCTGTCTTCATCATCATCGGGTTCGTCATCTTCCCGACGGCGGAGATCATCGCCAGATCGCTGGGGGCGGAGGGACGAGTCGAATGGGACCGGCTGGCCGGCGCGACCGAAACGGTCTCGACCGTCCGCAACACCGTCTGGCTTGGAGTGCTCGTCGGAGTCCTGGGCACGATCGCCGGCTTGGTGATGGCGCTGGTTCAGGTCCGAACGACGTTTCGTTTCAAGCGGACCTTGCACCTGATCACCCTCATCCCGGTGATCTCGCCGCCGTTCGCGGTCGCCATGTCGGTGATCACCCTGTTTGGGCGGAGCGGACTGATCTCGAAGGATCTGTTCGGGGTTCGCTACGACATCACCGGCCTCGATGGGCTCTTGATCTCCCTGTGCGTCTCGTTCATGCCGGTGGCGTATCTGAACTTCGTCGGCATGCTCCGGGCGTTCGACGGGTCGCTCGAGGAAGCGGCAACCGATCTCGGGGCCGGGTTGGCTCGTCGGTTTCGCACGGTCGTGTTGCCGCTCCTCGCCCCCGGCATGGCGAACTCGTTCCTGCTGATCTTCGTCTCGGCCATCGCCGATCTCGGCAACGCCGTCCTACTGGGCGGCGGCTACGACGTCTTGTCGTCCCGGATCTACTTGGCGATCATCGGTGAGTTCAACCTCGACAAGGCGGCGGTGTTCTCCGTGTTGTTGCTGGTGCCTTCGCTACTGGTGTTCGGGGCCCAGTACTTCTGGCTTCGCAAGAAGGAGTACATCACCGTCACCGGCAAGCCCGTTGGCGAACCGAAACCGTTCGAGCAGCGCAGCGTCACCTGGCCGCTGCTCAGCGTTGCGCTCGCCATCGCCGCCTTCGTCGTGCTGATCTACGGCTACATCGTGGTCGGTGCGTTCACCCAGGTCTGGAACATCAATTTCTCGCCGACCTTCGACAACATCCGGTTCGTGCTCCAAGGCGCCGGACGCGAGGCCATCCTCGACACGATCAAGCTCGCTCTGGTCGCCACGCCCATCTCGGCCATCGCCGGACTGGTCATCGCCTTCGTCATCACCCAACGCGACTTTCGAGGCAAGGGCTTGCTCGACTTCGCATCGGTGCTCGGCGTCGCGATCCCGGGAACCATCATCGGCATCGGTCTGCTGCTGGCCTACAACGCCCCGATCCTCGGCGGTGTCATTCCGAAGCTCTCGGGCACGGCGGCCATCCTGGTCCTCGCGTTCACGGTGCGCAGCCTGCCGGGTGTGGTCCGCGTGGCCGTCGGAGCCCTCAACCAGTTGAGCGGCAGCCTCGAGGAGGCATCGGTCAGCCTCGGCGCCACACCGGCGCAGACGTTCCGCAAGATCATCCTCCCGCTGATCCGACCTGCGATGTTCTCGAGTCTCGTCTGGAGCTTCGCCCGATCGATGACGTCGCTGTCGCCGATCGTGTTCCTCGTGACACCCGAATGGCGGATCATGACGGCGCAGATTCTCAACGAGGCCGACCAGGGACGATTCGGGAACGCTGCGGCCTACAGCGTGGTCCTCGTGTCGGTCGTCCTCGTGGCCATCAGCCTTCTCGCACTCACCACCGGCTTCAAAGTCAGTGACGAATCCACCACTCTCGACCGGAGCGCGCCGTGACGAACACGACCAGCCCACCACCAGTTCGCGATCATGCAGAGATGCCAGCGACGGTCGCCGTCCGCGTGGAAGACGTGCAGAAGATCTTCGACTCGAAGCGAGGTCGACATGAAGCGCTCAAGGCGATCGATCTCGACATCTTCGACGGCGAGTTCCTCACGATCTTGGGCCCATCCGGGTGCGGCAAGACGACGCTGTTGCGCATCCTCGCAGGATTCGAACAACCGACGAGGGGCGACGTGTTGCTCGACGGAGCGGTCATCACGAACGTGCCTCCGAACAATCGACCGATGGCGATGGTCTTCCAGAGCTATGCGCTGTTCCCGCACCTCACGGTGCACGACAACATCGCCTACGGCTTGAAGATCGCAAAGGTCCCGAAGACGGAGATCGCCGAGCGGGTCGAGGTCGTCTTGTCGATCATGGACCTCGTCGACCTGGGTGACCGCCTCCCGACCCAGCTGTCGGGAGGGCAACAGCAGCGCGTTGCCCTGGCCCGATCGGTGGTCGTTCGGCCTCGGGTGCTGCTGTTCGACGAACCGCTCTCGAACCTCGACGCTCGCCTGCGCGACCAGATGCGCTCGGAGTTGCGGCGAATTCAACGCCAGCTCGGCATCACCAGCGTGTACGTCACGCACGATCAGACCGAGGCCATGGCGATGTCGGACCGGATCGTGGTGATGAGTGAAGGCAACATCGAACAGGTGGGAACGCCCGAAGAGATCTATCGCGAGCCTGACTCGCTGTTCGTCGCGGACTTCATCGGGAAGGCGAACGTGTTGCCTGCCGAGATCGCACACCGCGAGGGGCACGCGGCCGATGTCGAGCTCCTCGGAATCACCACGACCGTCGCGGTTCCACCCGGTCTGGCAGATGAGGGGAGCGAGGGAGCGACCGCGACGCTGGTGCTCCGTCCCGAAGACGTCGCCGTCGCACCGTTCGAGTCGCCGAACGATCACCACGCCCGAGTCATCGATGGGGCGATCGAGGTCGCTGGCTGGCTCCGAGCATCGGAGTACGTGGGGGCGGCGACGCACCTGACCCTCGAGCTCAACGACGGCACGCTCATCGAGTGCGTCAAACACCACACCGCGCAGGCGGGTCCGTCGTCGCTCCCGCTGGAGGGCGACGGCGTGCTTGCCACGTTGCCCGTCGCAGCGCTTCGGGCGGTTGTCCATCGGCGAGCGCACGGTTGACGCCGTTCGTCGATCGCTGCGACCGTTGACGCCCCACGCCGGACGGGCCAGCAGGAGGTCGGCTCATCGCCGTTGTCACGATCGTCATCTTGAGCGTTCTCTCGATCGGGCTGGTCGTCGCGCTCGTACGCAAAAGCGGCGAAGCGAGCGAGAGCGCTCGTCGATTGGCGACGCGTCAGGAGCAGTTCTCGGTGCTGGCCCACGAGATCAAGACTCCGTTGGCCTCGATCACGGCAACGACCGAGATCATGCTCGGCGAGGCCCCTGGTCCGTTGTCGGGTGATCAGCGCGCTTTCCTCAAGGAGATCGATCAGTCGACGGCACGGATGTTGCTCCTGACCGACAACATCCTCACCGAGAGCAAGCTGCAGGCTGGCGTGTTCTCGCCATCGTTCGCGTTGACGGATCTGAACCCGATCGTGCGCGAGGTGTGGCGTTCGATGCGGCGACTCGCCGAGGCGCGGGGTCAACAGATCGCGCTCGACTATCCGTCGGTGATGGATCCAGTGAACATCGACGCCGCACTGCTTCGACAAGCCATCACGAATCTCATCCAGAACGCGATCCGACACACCTCGACCGGGGGAACGGTCACATTGCGAGTCTTTCAGAACGAGCGGGAGGTCGTGATCTCGGTGTGGGACGATGGCTCGGGCATGGATCCGGAGGAACGCAAGCGGGCATTCAAGCAGTTCGTCTCGCACACGGGCGGAACCGGGCTCGGTCTGACAATCGTCGAGACGATCGCAACGCTGCACGGCGGGACCGTCCGCGTCGACACCTCGCTCGGCAAGGGCGCAGCCTTCTTGTTGACGCTGCCGAGGCCCGAACGATGAGCACCGACGCACCACGAATCCTCGTGGTCGACGACGAGGAGCAGCTCCGGTCGTTGATCTCCTACGCCCTGTCCAGCGCCGGGATGACCGTCACGAGCGTCGGGACGGGGGAGGAGGCCATCGCTGCGGTCAGCGAGGAGCCGATCGACCTCGTCGTTCTCGACGTGCTGTTGCCCGACGCGAACGGGTTCGAGCTGTGCGGCCAGCTCCGCCGCCACACGAAGGCGCCCGTTGTCTTCCTCACCGTTCGGTCGGATCAATCCGACGTGATCAAGGGGCTCGAAGCGGGTGGAGACGACTATCTGGCGAAGCCCTTCAGCGTCGAAGAGCTGCTCTTGCGGATCAACGCAATCCTGCGACGAGCGGCTCCGGCCGAGGAAGAGCTGAGCATCGGCGGACTGACGATCAAGCTCGACTCGCACGAGGCCCTGGTGGATCGCACCCCGCTGGAGCTGACTCCGCTCGAGTTCCGCTTCTTGCGCTATCTGGTCGTGAACCGCCAACGGGTGGTGTCGGTTCAGGAACTCGTCGAAGAGGTGTGGAAGGTGCCCGACCTCGGCGCCCACGATCCGATCGTCAAGAGCACCGTGTATCGGATTCGGCAGAAGCTCGGCTCGCCATTGCCCGAGACGATCGAGCTGCGAAACGTCCGGGGCGTCGGTTACCAGGTGCGAGCCCGCCCGAGCTCGTAGAGCGCCAGCTCTACGGTGCCGCTGTCTCCATGATCGGGCCGATCGCTTCCATCGCCATCATCTGCGGCTCGTCGTGAGCGTCGATCGTGACGCTGGCCGACTCATCGACGGCGGCGACATTGCTCTCATCGCCTGCATTGCTCGCCATGGCCATCGAACCGAAGATGGCGACGAGCACGCCGAGGGCGGCCACGTTGATGATCCCGTTCCTCCGGCGTGTGCTCGCCTCGTGTGCTGTTGGTGTGCATCGCATGGTTCCCGCCATACCCAATGAGACGGAAGGCGTCGGCGTCCGGTTCGAAAGATCTCACACGCCGACTCCAAGGAGTCATGTGGGCGAGATGGCCCGCTCGTACGGGGGCGCCGGGCCCATGCCTCGATTCGGCGTCGGGTCCACTCTTGGGTCCGATGAGATGGGAGCGGCGACGGCGCGGGGCGCAGGACACAGAGCTGACCACGGCCGAGATCTTTGCTGCTCGTCTCGAAGCGGCGAGGCTCGGAGACCGTGAGTCGGTCGCATGGTTGTACTCCGAGCACGTCGGCATGGTGCGGGGCTACTTCCGCGCCTGCCTGATGCAGGAGTTCGACGATCTCACATCCGACGTCTTTGTCGGCATGATCAAGTCGCTCGACCGCTTCACCGGCGACGAGCGAATGTTCCGCAGTTGGTTGATGTCGATCGCTCATCGACGGCGGGTCGACCATCTCCGTCGCTGCCGGGTTCGTCTCGTCGACACGGCGAGCGACGAGGCCATCGAGCGTCATCTCGATGCCGCTCGTGGTCCCGGCGATCTCGGCTGGATCGCCGACGTGCGGATCGTCTCGGGTCTCGCGACGCTGACCGACGAACAGCGAGAGGTCGTCGCGCTTCGCTATGTCGCCGACATGAGCCTGCTCGAGGTGGCCGAAGCAACGGGCCGGACGGTCGGCTCGGTGAAGAGCTTGCAGAATCGTGCGATCGGCACGTTGCGTCGGGTGGTTCCTGATCTTCGCATCGCGGCGGCCGTCCGATGAGGCCGTTCGATCGCCATGCCACCGATGGCGTCACCGATGGCCTGATCGAGCTCCGCTCGGCGGTCACCGACGCACCGGCTCCCGACGTTGCCGCCGAACACCTCGATGCCATCTTCGCCGCACAGGACGCAGCGGGCGCTGCTCGGGTTCGGGCCCATCGAACGACGGTCGCCATGATCTCCGGATCAGCCGTCGCTGCGATGCTCGTCGTTTCCTCGATCGGGCTCCGAGTTCCGGCTCAATCGACCGTCGTCGATGCGGCCGCGCCCTCGATCGAGACCATCGAAGTCGACGTTCGCCGAGCGGTTGCGGCACGTGTCGCAGGTGACGACCCGGAGAAGCCCACCGGAGCCGCCAGTCGTACTGGCGAGGTCGATGCGAGCGTGCTGATCCCGTCGCAGTCGCCGGAGGTTGCAAGCGCCATCGATCACACAGCGACCAGCGAGTCGAGCGTTGTCGTCGCCGGCGATGCCGTGTCCGACGCTGCCCCGGCGGGCGAAGCGACGAGTCGTCACGCCGCCGATGAACAGGGCCCCGGCGAATCCGGTCCGCCGGCTCACGCGAACGGCGGCGGCCCTCCGGAGCCGGGCGATCCACAGTCGACGGGGAACCAGACGGGGACCCAAACAGGCGACCCGGACAGCGGGACCGATGCCGACGACCTCCCGGGCACGGACGTTGCGGACGGCGGTCGGCCACCGCATCCCGTGTTCGACGCGGATGTACCGCTCGAAACGGTCCTTCACGGGGCACCGCTCGAGTCAGCGATGTGCGCCGGTCTGGTCGCAACGATCGTCGGGTCCAATGGACCGGACGTGATCGTCGGCACCGACGGCCCGGACGTCATCATGGCTGGCAATGGCGCCGACGTGATTCACGCCCTCGGCGGCGATGACATCGTGTGCGGCGGAAACGGCCCCGATGTCGTCAGGGGCGGCGAGGGCGACGATCTTCTCTTCGGCGGCAACGGCACCGACGAGCTGATCGATGATCTGGGGTCGAACGAGATCGATCACGGACTCGGTTCACCGACCGATCTCGAAGAAATCTCGAACAGGCCGTAACCCCGACACCCAGTCCTGCGATTACTCCTCCATCGGGCGAATGGAGGATCAGGCGTGGCGAAGATCTCAGTGATCGGTTGTGAATGGGTTGGCCTCACGGTCGCGGCGGGCATGGCCCACCTCGGCCATGACGTCGTGGCATACGACACCGCCGGCAGAACATTCGCCGAACTGCAAGGCGACATCCTCGCAAACGGCGAGGAGCGGACGTGTGCGTTCATCGAGAAGCACGCACCGACTCGTCGTCTTCGATTCGCCATGGGAGTACAGGAGGCGGTCGCCGATGCAGAGATGCACTTCGTCTGCGATCCGGTGTCGATCTCGGGCGATGGCGGCGACGATGCGGCACTCGACCAGACGATCGAGGAGATGCTCGGCGTCGTCGCCGATGGTTCGATCATCGTGCTCACCTCGACCGTGTCGGTCGGAACCGCCGACCGTGTCCGTGCTCGACTGGGTGCTCCATGGGCACCGCAGAAGGGTGTTGCCGTCGTCTCGTGTCCGGTGTTCATGCGGCAGAGCAGCGCCATCGCTGACTTCCTGCGACCTGAACAAGTCGTGCTCGGGGCAGAGGATCCGCTGGCGGCTCAACGAGTCGCCGCACTCTTCGGGTGCGTTGCTGAGCGGCTGCTCTTCATGTCGAACCGTTCAGCGGAGACACTGGCGCTGGCGTCCGGCGCGTTCGAGGCGCTTGCGACGTCGTTCGTCAACTCGATGGCCGGCTTGTGCGAGGCGATCGATGCGGACATCGACGACGTCGCCCGAGCGCTCGTCGGTCAGCTTCCCGCAGCCACAACGTTTCGCCCTGGTCCCGGTTGGGGAGGCGAACGATTGACGTCGGAGGTCGCCGCGCTCACCAGCCTCGCCAACCAACACGGAGCGTCGACGACACTCCTCGATGCGGTGATCGAGTCGAATCGGGAACGGATCGACCACGTTTCGAACGCAGTACTTCGTCAGCTCGGCCCGCTCGGCGTCGACGCGGCCGGTCGCCGTTCGGCGACCGTCGCGGTCTGGGGGCTCGGCCGCTCTTCCGGCAACGCCGGTCGGCGCGACTCGCCGGCGATGGCAGTCGTGGATCGTCTGCTCGAGTGTGGCCTCGATGTGCAGGCCTTCGATCCAGCGGTCACCGGCCCGCTGATCGAGCGTCTCGACGTCACCGTCCACACGCACCCGTACGCCGCCGCAGCAGGCGCAGACGTTCTCCTGATCCTGAGCGACTGGGAGTCGTTCGCTGACCTCGATCTGGCCCACGCCGCTGAATGCATGGCCCGGCAGCGCGTCGTCGATGCGAGGCGGATCCTCGTGGCCGACGAACTCGGCCAAACGCAGCCCGCAGTGGAGGTGCTCCGATGAGGGTCCTCGTCACGGGTGCGACCGGCTACATCGGCAGCCACACGGTGGTCGAGCTGCTCGAGCGGGGTCACGACGTCATCGGCGTCGACGACTTCTCGGCGAGTGTGCCATCGGTGCAGGGAACGATCGAACAGATCAGCGGTCAACCGATGACGCTGGTGCAGTTGGATCTGCGGCACCGAGACGGGGTCGACGCTCTCATCGGATCTGTACAACCCGATGCGCTCATTCACTTCGCCGGCCGGAAGTTCGTCGGTGAGTCGGTGAGCGACCCGATTCAGTACTACGGGCGAAACGTGACGGCGTCGATCAATCTCGCTGAGGCATGTCAGCGTCACGGCGTCGATCAGATCATCTTCTCCTCGTCGTGCACGGTGTACGGCGAGGCGACGATTCTGCCGGTCTCCGAAGCGAACCCGATCATGCCGGTGAGTCCGTACGGTCGTTCGAAGGCGATGACCGAGTCCGTGCTGTCCGATCTGGCGGCCGCCTGGGACGATCTCTCGGTCCTGGCGCTTCGCTACTTCAACCCGATCGGTGCTCATCCGGCGGGAATCTTGGGCGAGGTGCCGATCGGCGAACCGAACAACCTGCTGCCGTACGTGATGCAGGTTGCACGCGGTGAGCGGCCCGAACTGTCTGTCTTCGGCGATGACTACCCGACCCCGGACGGGACGTGCATTCGCGACTACGTCCACGTCGTCGACATCGCGAAAGCGCACGCGATCGCACTCGACTACACGACCCGGTATCGAGGTTTCGAGGCGATGAATCTCGGTACTGGCGTCGGTCGTTCGGTCCTCGAGGTGATCCGGGCTGCACGCGACGTGACCGCTCGGCCGATCCCGTATCGCATCGTCGAACGCCGACCCGGCGACGCCGCCCGCGTCTACGCGCAGGCGAAGCGAGCCTCGTACCACCTCGACTGGGAGGCCGATCCGGACCTGCACCGGATGATCGCCGATCATTGGCGGTTCGAGCGGTCGCTTTCGAGCGAGCGACGGCTCGCATCATGACCGCGACACCGCCAACGTGCCGCTACGACTTGCGCGGCATCGAGGACCGCTCCGGCCGGCGTTGGCTGTCGCCGCTGCTGGATCGTCGGCAACGAGCCATCACCGTCGGCTTCTTCGTCCTCTGGGCTGGCCTCGCCATCCGCTTCGTTCTCTGGTGGCTGCGCCCGGAACACCGGGCCGACTGGTTCGGTCTGATCGCGACCTCCGCCGTGATCGGGTTCACACTCCTGTTGCCGCTGTGGCTGTTCTTCACGGCGCTGAACGCTCGACTCCCTCGCCGACCGGGTGAGGCAGATGGGCTCGATCGCGTCGCCATGATCGTCACCAAGGCGCCGGCTGAACCGTGGCCACTCGTGCGGCGCACGATCGAAGCGATGCTCGACCAGGACCATCCCCACGATTACGACGTCTGGCTCGCTGACGAGCACCCGAGTGACGAGACGCTCCACTGGTGCGCGGCCAACGGGGTTCGGGTGTCGAGCCGCCACGAGATCGCCGACTACCACCAGCCCGACTGGCCTCGCCGAACGAAGTCCAAGGAGGGAAACCTGGCCTTCTTCTACGATCACTGGGGCTATCGCGAGTACGACATCGTCTGCCAGTTCGACGCAGACCACGTCCCTCGACGCAACTATCTGCCGACCATTCTTCGTGGGTTTGCGAACCCTCGGGTCGGCTACGTGGCCACGCCGAGCGTCTGCTCGGCGGGGAGCGAGGGCAGCTGGACCTCGCGTGGCCGCCTGCACAAGGAGGCGCCGCTCCACGGCCTCTTGCAGGCGGGCCACAACGCCGGGTTCGGGCCGACGTGTGTCGGCTCGCACTACGCCGTCCGGACCCGAGCCCTTCGAGAGATCGGAGGCATCGGGCCGGAACTTGCAGAGGACTTCTCGACGAGCTTCCTTCTCGCTGCCCACGGGTGGGTCGGTGTCTTCGACATCGACGTCCATGCCGAGGGAGAGGGTCCGATGACCTTCGTCGATGGGATGACCCAAGAGCTGCAATGGGCGCGCAGCCTCACCACGGTCGCCCTTCGCTACTCGCGCGGTCATTGGCGACATCTGACGAGGACCGAGCGCTTCCGTTTCGGCTTCATCCAGCTCTGGTACCCGCTGTTCGTCGGTCACCTCGTTCTGGGATCGCTCTTGGCGCCGATCGCGGTGATCACCGCGAGGCCGTGGATGGAGGTGTCCTTCGTCGCGTTCTACACGAGGGCGGCGATGCCGACGATGGCGGTGGTCGCGTTCATGATCTGGGTTCGGCGCCAGGGAGTGCTCCGGCCCAACGATGCACCGGTGCTCTCGTGGGAGTCCTCGTTGTTCAACCTCACCCGGTGGCCGTGGAACGCGTTGGGTATCGTTCAGGCCGTTCTCGGTGCGATCCGGGGGAAGACCTACAACTTCAGGGTCACGCCGAAGGAACAGGGTGGACATCGCCCGTTGCCGTGGACGGCACTCGCGCCGACCGCAGCGCTCGCCGTGTTGCAGTCGCTGGTCGTGCTGGTCGCAGGCGGCAACCGGGGCGCGCTCGGCTACGTGATGATCACGACGATCGGGGCTGTGGTCTACGCGGTGGCGACGGTGGCGGTCATCGGCCTTCACCTCTACGAGAACCCGGCG
>CALLIQ010000126.1 GCA_938008925.1 uncultured Acidimicrobiales bacterium | reverse complement strand
GCGATGTCCGCACCCGGCGACCTGCAGGTGTTTCGAGGGCGCTACTCGCTCCACCGCGTGACCGAAGTACGAGGAGCCGAACACCGCCTGACGCTCGTGCTGTCCTATGCCGACCGACCGGGCCTCATCGGACCGCTCGATCGCACCCGCCGGGTGTACGGACGAGTCACCGAAGCCCATCTGGTCGCCGACGCCGGGGCGCAGGGCGCCGACGGGCTGATCCTGTGAGCGCTCCCGCCGCCACCCCCACGGCCACCGCCGCCACGGCCCCGGACGATCTGGCGTCGGCGTTGCTCACCCAGCGGCGCGCTCGGCTGAACCAGGTGATGAACGAGCTCGATGTCCCCGCGTTGCTCACCGCTGATCCGTTCGCCATCCGCTACATCACCGGCACCCGCAACATGTTGGTGCACAACCTGACCGGACCCGACCGCCTCGTCCTCGCATTCGCGGACGGGCCGACCGTGTTGTGGGAGTTCGCCGGGTGCGAGCACCTGTGGGACGGCCACGACGGCATCGACGAGATCCGCGAAGTGCCGGGGCTCAATGCGAAGAAGACGCCGAACTTCCGAGAGGAGGCGGCGGCCTTCGCTCACGAGATCGCCCAACGTTGCGCAGAGCAGCTGGGTGACGATCGTCGGTTGGCCGTCGAGGCGCTCGACGCACCCGTCACCGACGCCCTCCGAGCCAACGGCCTCGAGGTCGGCGATGCCACGTGGCCGATGCAGACGGCGATGGCCATCAAGCAACCGGCCGAGATCGAGGCCATGCGCCAGGCCATGGCCATCACCGAGGCGGCGACCGCAGAACTGCATGCGGCGATCCAACCGGGTCGCACCGAACAAGAGGTGTGGGCCGAGTTCCACCGGGCCCTGATCGCCCGAGGTGGCGAGTTCGTCGTCACCCGGCTCCTCCAGGCCGGCGTCCGGACCTTTCCCTACTTCCAGGAGGCGTCGGATCATCGGCTCGCCGCCGGCGATCTCGTGTGCTTCGACACCGACGCGGTCGCGTTGCACGGCTACTCGGTCGACTTCTCCCGCACCTTTCTCTGTGGTGATCGGGAACCGACCGAACGTCAACGCTTCCTGTACCGACTGGCCGTCGACCAACTCGAGCACAACGCGGCAAACCTCGCGCCCGGTCGGACCTTCGAACGATTCGCGGCGTTGGCGTTCGACGTGCCGGAGCCACACCGCGAGTACGGCTACTACCAACTCGCTCACGGGCTCGGGCTCGCCGGCGGGCACCCGAACGTGCCCCGCTCCTGCGAAGGGCCATACCCGCTCCCAGGATGTATCGAACCGGGGATGGTGATCTGCGTCGAGAGCTACGTGGGTGACCCCGAGACGGGCCAGGGCGTGAAGGTCGAGGATCAGTTCCTCGTCACCGACGACGGGGTCGAGGTCATGAGCTCCTATCCCTTCGATGAGCGCCTGAACCGATGACCTGACACGTCATCGCATCTGATCGCGGGCGCCGTCAGGCTGACGTGATGCGACGAGAACTCCTCACCGTCAGCCGTGACGTCGACGCCAGCCCCGCCGAGGTCTGGCCCGTGATCGCCGACATCGGTGGCTACGCAGATCACGTCACCGACCTCGCGACCACCCACGTGCTCGAAGGGTCCGGCGAAGGGGCCGTTCGCGAATGCGTGACGACGAAGGACGAGCGCTGGCGAGAAGACGTCACCGTCTGGCGACCGAACGAGACCTACGAGGTCGAGGTCCGGACCGACACGTACCCGGTCCCGCTTCGGCAGGTCTTTCGTCGGTTCACGGGCGTGTGGTCCGTTGAGCCACTCGGGGATGGGGCGCGCGTGACGATCTCGTTCATCGCCGACGTGCGAGGCGGCTGGCCGATGTGGCGCCTCCTGCTTCTTGGCATGGGGTCACATCGGGCGAATCTCGACGCCACGCTCCGCAGCTACCAATCGGCGATCGCCGCTGGCCGGGTGCGGTAGCCGAAGCCGTTAGCCGTCGACCGTCATCGGTGCGTCGGGGTCTGCGGCCCATTCCTGCAGACTCGCCGTGTAGACGGCGATGTCGCTGAAACCGAGACGGGTCATCCAGAAGGCGTCGACCGACGCCGAGATGCCGCCGCCTCAATAGGCGACGGTTCTCGCCTCCGGCCGATCCGGCAGCATGGCCTTGATTTCCTCAGCTGGTTTGAACCTGCCGGTCTCGGGATCGAGCATCGCGGTGCCGGCCACGTTGATCGCTCCCGGGATGTGCCCGGGTCGGGCGTATGGCTGCATCTCACCGTTGAAGACCGGTGCCGGCAGCGCGTCGATGAGGCAGGTGGAGCCGTCCCCGATCGCAGCCATCACCTCGGCCTTGTCGGCGATGAGGCGTGGACGAGGATCCAGCGAGAGCGAACCGGTCGGTGCTGGCTCGACGATCGCCGGGCCTGTCTGCAGCGGAAGCTCCTCGGCCTTCCACGCCTTCAAACCTCCGTCGAGCAGTGCGGCATCGTCGAAGCCGATCCAGCGGAGCATGAACCAGACCCGAGCGGCCCACATCGCGTTGTTCTCGTCGTAGAGCACGACGCGGGAGCCATCTTTCACGCCCAGCTGTTCCATCGCCGCGCCGAAGTGTTCTGGGGTCGGGATGGCGAACCCGATGTCGACCGTCGTGTCGACGAGTGACCCGGTCAGGTCGGCGAACGCCGCACCGGGGATGTGCGCGGCCTCGAAGTTGTCGAGACCTCGTTCGGCGACGAAGCCGTTCTCGCCGGGGCGGAGGAAGACGGTGCAGTCGAGCACCACGAGATCGTCAGCGCCGAGTTCATCGGCCAGCCATTGCGTCGTCACCAGGGTGTCCATGATGGCGAGCTTGCCACACTCGAAGAGCTCGGCGCGAGACGAGCTGCTGGCGGTCCTCAGCCCGCCTCGACGACCTCGACTTGGACCTCGGTCACGTAGCTCTCGTCGTCTTGGGTGACCGGCGGGGTGCACACGAGGTTCCACTCGTAGGCCGGGCCGGCGACTTCCCAGCCGTTCGCCTCGACCCACGACAGCAGCGCGGCGTGCGCTTCGTGCAGGCGATTGAACGCGCCGTGATGCATCAAGCTCGCGACCTTCACCGGTGGGATGACCCGCGTGGCCGCCGGTGCCGCAGCCTCGTAGTCGTCCGACACGGGGAGCACGGCCTCGATGTCGATCGAGCTGCCGTCGTCGGCGAAGTGGTGGTAGATGTTGCCGCCCGGCCCCCGGCCGTCGGCGGGGTCGACCGCCGAGAACAACGTGGGGAACAGCGGGGCGATCTCTTCGACACCGCCGATCTGTGCGCGCACGAATGCGATGGTTGTCTCTTCCGTGGTCTTGATGGTGACCTCAGACATTGGCTTCTCCAGTTTCTGGGTGAGTTGGGCCAGACGGGCTCGTGCCCGCTGCAGCTGCTCGGAGATCCGCTCGTTCTCACGCTCGAGGTGGTCGACCTTGGCGGCGAGCAGGTCGCGGAACGCCAAGTCGTCGAGCTGGTCGTCGAGGATCAAACCGATCTCCTCGAGCGACAGCCCGACATCCTTGAGCGCCACGAGCTGGGTCACCCGCTCGACCTGATCGATCCGGTACTTCCGGTAGCCGGAAGACGGGTCGACCTCGGCTGGCGGAAGCAAGCCGAGGTCGCCGTAGTACCGAATCGTTCGGACCGGGAGGTCCGTCAGTCGTGCGAATTCGCCGATCTGGAGCAACATGCAAGCGATCCTCAGGTCTCCACTCGCTGGAGAGTCAAGCAGAGATTCCGAGGAGGTCGCTCGGGCGCGTCAGCGAGTGCCAAGCCACATCTCGAGCACGACGTCCTCCGCCGGCGTGCCGCATTGGAACATCTCGTCGATCGATGCTGCGTAGGTCTCCGGCGGAACGAACTCTCGCGACATCAGATGATGGCGGCCGACGACATCGCTGATGCACGCCTCGGCTTCGGGGCTGAGCTCCTCGGCGATCTCGACGGGAATGGCGCGAGCTGCAATGTCGAGACACCGGTACATCGGGTCGAAGACGACGTCCAGATCGGCGATGTCCCAGTCCGAGTACGCAACGCGCTCGGCGCTCAACGCGAGGTTCGAGAAGTAGGGCAACAGCGTCTTGGGGTGCAGCTGGGCTTCATCGAGGCACACAGCTTCGTCGCTGCTGATCCCGTCCGGGATCCGCTCGTTGATCACGAATGAGAGATCGACGCAGTTCGCCATCGCCTCTGCCCACACGGCAATGTGTTCCGGCGACATTGCGAGGTCGTGCGTGCGGTCATGATGAGCGACGAAGAACACGCCGAGATGAGGTCCAGCGATCGGCTCGATGCACGCCTGGTTCTCTGAAGGGATCTCTTCGCCCCGAAGTGTGAAGGAAGAATTTGCGAGGTCGCGAGCAGTCTCATTTCGCTCACGCGTAGGGATGCAGCCGACCGCACGGTCGACCGTCTCGAGCAGCTCTGGGCGATCAAGTACTTCGCTGCCAATTTGTCCGTGCCGGTTGAGCGTGTCAATCGCCTCCCTGCACTCAGCAGACGCCTGGATCTGTAGCGAGCAGCCGGCCGCTCCGGTCGTGATCACGAGCAAGAGCGCAGCCCTGAGGCTGCGCCAACGGTGTTGTCTCATGTTGTCCCTCCGTCGCTCAGACTCGCAGAGCAGCGGGAGGGGCCGCAACCGACTCCTGGGCGCCGCGCCCGACCCGCTCGGGCCGAGCACGGCGCTCTCGCGTTCAGCTCGCTCCGGGGTCAGCTCGTGCCGGTGACCGCCATGTGCTCGGGGCTGTTGGCGAAGAACGACATCACCGTGCCACGGGTGTGGGTGCCGTTGGCGAGGCTGTCGATCCAGAAGGTGCGGCCTGCGCCTTCCGGAGTACGGCCGAGCACGTTGACGTAGATGGTGTCGACGAATTCGGTGTCGGAGACGTTCGAGCCATACAGCGCTTGGAACTCGGGCGAGGTGGCGAAGAACTGAGCGGCTGCTGCGGCGCCGTCGAAGTCGTTGGTCAGTCGGCCGACCCAGAAGGTGAAGCCGGACTGATCGGGGAGGCGACCGAAGGTGGCGGCGTAGTACCGAGCCACGATGCCCTCGTTGCCGCTGACGCCGGCGTAGCGACCGGTGAACGCCCAGTCGACGGTGACGTTGGCGGACTCGGTTGTCGTGTTGCCTGCTGCGTCGATGGCGGTGACCGAGACGG
The DNA here is from genome assembly GCA_938008925.1 of uncultured Acidimicrobiales bacterium. Taxonomy (GTDB): domain Bacteria; phylum Actinomycetota; class Acidimicrobiia; order Acidimicrobiales; family SZUA-35; genus CALEWY01. The sequence goes on along the minus strand of CALLIQ010000126.1, from coordinate 1,316 downwards.
TCTGCGTTCCGATGCGGGCCGTCGAGACGGGGGTGCCGCTCTCCTGGGTGCCGGAGCAGCTCACGACTTCGACGTCGTCGGCGCAGCTGTAGGTCACGATGTTCGAGCTGCTGTAACGGTTGACGGTGCCCGGCACGCTCAAGTTGATCGTCGGGTCGGCCTCGTCGATGGTCGGGCCCTTGGGGTCCGGGGCAGGGGCCTGGGGATCGGGGCTGGTCTTGACGAAGAAGGTGGCGGATGCAGTGCCCCAGAGATAGTGGGTCGTGATCGTCACCGGGTAGGTGTGGTCGAAGAGAGTGAGGTCGGCGACGATCAGTTCCCTGGTGTCGGCGTCGAGCACGAAGCTGCGCTCGATCTCGTGCCCGTTCAGCACGAAGCTGATGTCGGGGATGGTGATCGAGTAGGCGGTGGCCGGCTCGATGATCGGCGCATCCCATCGCAGCGCGATGTGACGGGTGCCCTCGACGGCTCGCCCGTCGAGGGCTTCAACGGGACTTCCGAGGTTGATCGGAATCTCGCTGGTGACGACCTCGCCGAAGTGGTGGTCCTCGAGGACGAGCTTGTAGCGGCCGGGATCCATGGCCGGCATGTCCCACTCGTAGAGGTGGTCGACATCGCCGGTTCCCGGGATGAACTGGAAGGGGCCCGCTTCGCCGGCCCCGATCGGAACCAGCTGAGCCCAGAAGTGCGTGGCAGCTTGCTTGGTCTCGTCCTGCTTGAAGGTGATGGTCAGACGAAGCTGGCCGTTCTCGTCGCTGACGTAGTCGAGCGTGACCGGCGTCGACTTCGCCGAGACGGGCGAGACCGCCAGAAACATGGTGGCCAAGATGGCGGCGACGACCATGGCGATCATGGTCGACCGGGTCTTCGGCGTCTTGTTGGTGTTGGTGGTTCGGGTGGTGGTGTTCGTGTGCATTGATTCGCCCCTTGTCGGTGCTCGTGTCGCGGTTGGTTGTGACCCATCGTCCGCGATGAGGTGGTGTCCGGTCTGTGAACCGCCTCACACACGAGAGGTTTCTCGCGGCTTGACGATGCAGTGGCAACCGGGTTCGATGACCGCCATGACCGACACGAGCGCCAGTCACTCAAAGGGCAGCGAAACCAGGGGTTTGATAATCGACGAAGACATCGCGGCGCAAGAAGAGGCGATTGGTCTCTACGAGCCCAGTCGGCATCGGGAGTTCCTCAGCACGCTGTCGGCCGACTCGATCCGCAACTTCGCGCTCAGCGTCGGAGACGACAACCCGCTCTACTCCGATGTCGCACACGCTCGGCGGTCGCGGTGGGGCGATCTGATCGCACCGAACATCATGACG
>CALLIQ010000125.1 GCA_938008925.1 uncultured Acidimicrobiales bacterium | reverse complement strand
GGGAGCTTGTAGCGGTACTTGGCGACGAGCCGGTACACGACCGGGGCGAGCCAGACGAATGGCGGCAGGCCGATGACCGTGCCGGCGGCGCGCCACGGAGAACCAGCCTGCTTCAGCGCGAACTCGATGGCCCGGTGGCCGCGATGTGCGGTCCCGTCCTCATCGATCCAGTAGGCGGCGGTGGTGACATCAGCCTCGGTGAGGCCGAGCGCGTCGATGTCGAGCGCTTGCCACGGTTCGACCGCAGTGCCCTCGGGAAGACGGTCTTCGATCCAGCGCGCAGAGGTCGTACAGAACCCGCAGTCGCCGTCGAAGATCAGCATCAACGACCGGCGTTCGGCTTCCGGCCGTGGTTCGCCTTCTTACGGCGAGCGTTGATGCGCTTCTTCTTCCGTCGCTTCGACATGTCGGTGAAGGGTAGCGGTGCGTCCATCGTTCTCACATCTGACGCGCATGAGCCGACAGGTGGGTGGGCAGAGGTAGCCGCCTGAGGACGACACGGAAGGAGAACTCGTGGCCAGAAGTTGGGAAGAGCGAGTTCGCGGCGCGAGTCAGAAGGTTTCGTCCTCGGACGAAGATGAGGCACTCGAGCACGACTCCGCCGAAGTACAGGAGCCGGCGCCCCGCTTCGACGAGCACCTGGCAGAACGGCACGCCGCCGTTGCCCCGCTCGTGTCCGAGCAACCGAGTGGCACGATGCCGGCGGGCCTCGCCGGTCTGTCGCGTCGCGCTGCCGATCGTCGTCACAACAAGAACGCCCAGAAACACAGCTCGCAGAACCAGGGCACCGACGCGTCCGATGGCCAGCCGTCGTCGGGTGGAGTCCCGGATGCGCTCGTCCCGGGTGCACTCGCCGCGGACGCGCCGACCCCGGGCTCTGTCAACGGTGATGAACCGACGGCGTCCAACTCGTCCGACACCCCGATCGCACCGTCATCGCCGCGAGACGACACCCCCGTGTCGGAGGCGATGTCGCCCCGGGCCCTCGCCGCCCGTTCGCGCCGCGCTCGCAAAGCCGAGGCGGAAGCGGAGGCGGAAGCCGAAGCTGCATCAGCTGCAGCCGCAGCGTTCGAGGCCTCCTCGATGCTGCGGACCGAACCCGCCATGAGCCCGACCGCCGAGTTGGTGATCGAGGGCTTGTCCCTCGCCGTCTCGGCGACCGAGCTGCCCGTCGCCGTCGTCGAACGCGAGAGCGGCCGAGTTCGTTGGAGCTCGGACACGTGGACCGAACGGTTCGGCGAGAAGGACCTGTGGTCGCGCCACATGGCGTCGACGACCGAGTTCGGCGAATCGCCCCTGCCGTCGCCCGGCGAGTCGTGGCAGCGCACCCGAACGCTCCAGTTCGCCGATGGCGCAGAAGACCTCGTCGATTTGCTGCTGCTCGGGTCGGTCACCTCGCAGGGCATCGAATTCGTCACCGTCGTCGCTCGCGATCGCGCTCGATCCGGACCGCTCGTCTCCGACCGAGCCGAAGTCACCGGCGTGATCGATGGCGCACTGAAGGAGACGGCCGACGGATCCGTCGCCGTGTTGTACGTCGACCTCGACCGCTTCAAGGTCGTCCACGATCTCGTCGGCAACATCGAGGCGCTTCGGCTTCTCGATCTGGTGAATCGCCGCATCGCCTCGACCGTTCGGGGTAGTGATCTCGTCTTCCGGCTCCCGTCCGACGAATTCGTGATCGTTGCGAGCGAGCTGCTCGAAGCCGACGCGGCAGAAGAACTGGCCGAGCGCGTCAGGGTCGGCGTCGCCACCCTGGCCGATGTCGGCCACGACATGGCGCTCACCGCGAGCGTCGGCGTCGCATTCGGCGAAGCCGGCCAGACCGGAGAAGCGCTCCTCTCGGCGGCGGAGACCGCCGTCTATCTCGCAAAGGGGCGAGGTCGGAACCGGGTCGCCGTCCACGACGAAGAACTCCGCAGCCGCACCCAGCGCCTCCTCGTCGTCGAGCGTCAGCTCCGACGTGCCATCGATCGACGCGACGTTCGATTCGCCTACCAACCCGTCGTGCGGATCAGCACCGGCGAGGTCGTCGGCGCCGAAGCATTGCTTCGCCTCGGTGGCGATGTCGGCCTGTCCGCCGTCGAAGTCGTTGCCGCAGCCGAACACAGTGGCTTGATGGGCGCTCTCGGGACACTGGTTCTCCAAGGGGTCGAGGAACAGCTCGGCGCCCTGCTGGCTGACCCCTCGGGCGATCACTCGGTCATGGTCAACCTGTCGGCCAATCAGTTGGCCGACGAGGGCCTGCTCACCACGCTCGGCGCGATGGCCGCCAATCCGAATCTCGCCGACGGTCGCCTCGCCGTCGAGGTGCCCGAGATGGTCGTTCGCGAGCATCGGCCGGCGTTCGATCGCCTCGTCGAGCTGACCCGACCCGCCTTCCAGATCGGCATCGACGGGTTTGGTGCGAGCTTCCGCTCGGTCGAGATCCTGCGATCGCTGCCGGTCGACTACGTGAAGTTGCATCGCAGCATCACCACGTCGATCGGTGCCGACACCGATCACAGACTCCAGGTCGCTGACCTCATCAGCGATGCCACGGCTCAGGGGATCTCCGTGGTCGCTCTCGGCGTCGAGCGCATCGACCAGGCCGCTGCTCTCCAAGCGATGGGGTGCGAACTGGCTCAGGGCTTCCTCTACGCCGGCGCCGTCACCGCCGACGACCTTCTCGAGCTGGTCGCCAACGGGTTCGACACCGACTACTCCGTCGACAGCTCGATCTAGCAGTTCGCTCGGGGCAGTTCGCTCGGGCAGTTCGTTCAGGCGAGGCTCGGCTCACGGCCGTCATACTCGTGGGATGGAGATGAACGTCCGCCGCGCTGTCGTCCGGCGCGCCGTCGTTCGGCGCGCTGGCGAGGCTGACCTCGACGCTGCCGCCTCGGTGCTCGCCGACGCGTTCGACGACTACCCGTGGACTCGCTGGACGGTGGACGCCGACGATCACCGCAACCGCGTCGAAGGTCTGCAACGGCTCGCGCTCGAGACCTTTGGCCTTTCCTTCGGCGAGGTGTGGGTCGCCGAAGTCGATGACCGGATCGCAACGGTCGCCGCGTGGAACGATTCTCGTGCGATCGACCCGGCCAGGATTCCGTCGACGTTTGCATCGACGGTGCGCTCGCTCGAAGGCGACCGCCACGAGGCGTCGCTCGCCGCATCGCGCCTGATCGACCCGCTGCGCCCGGCGGGTCCACAGCTCTTTCTCGGCGTCGTCGGCACCGACCGCTCGATGCAAGGACGAGGGCTCGCGACCCGAACCCTCGAGCCGTTGTTCGTCGCCAGCGATGCGAAGCGACTCCCGATCGTGTTGGAGACCTCATCGGAGGCCAACGTCGCGTTCTACGAACGCCTCGGTTTCGTCACCCTTGCCCTTGCAACGCTCCCGAACGGCGGACCCGACGTCTGGGTGATGGAGCGCCCCGTCGGAACGGGGTCATCGCCGGCGCCCGGATAGCCTCCCCGCCAATGGAGAAATTCGGATTCGTCGGACTCCCGAACGCTGGGAAGTCATCGCTGTACAACGCATTGACGGGAGGTGGCGCGCTTGCCGCGCCCTACGCGTTCGCAACCACCGACCCGAACGTCGGTGTTGCGAAGGTCTTCGACGAGCGCCTCGACGCCCTGTCGACGATGAGCGAGTCGAAGAAGACCGTCAACGCCACCGTGCAGTTCAACGACATCGGGGGGCTCGTCGCCGGTGCGAGCAAGGGTGAGGGCCTCGGCAACAAGTTCCTCGCCGGCATCCGCGAGGTCGACGCGATCGTGTTCGTCCTCCGAGCGTTCAAGGACGACGACGTGCCAGGTCCCCAAGACCCGCTCGAGCATCTCGGTGTCGTCGAGACCGAGCTGACCTTGGCCGATCTGGAGACCGTCGAGAAGCAGATCGACAAAAAGCGCAAGGCGCTCAAGGGCGACAAGTCGCTCGCCGCCGAGGTCGAGGCGGCTGAGGCTGCGCTCGCGGTCCTGAGCGAGGGCACACCGATCTATCGCAGCGACCTGTCGCAGGATCATCGAGACGAGCTCTACCCGTGGTTCTTGCTCACCAACAAGCCGGTGCTCGCCATCGTCAACATCGACGAGGATCAGCTCGCCGACGTCGATGAGGTCATCGCTCCAGTTCAGGCGGAGCTCGGTGACATCGCGCCCGTGTTCGGCGCCTGTATCCAGCTGGAGGCGGAAGCAGCTCAGCTCGACGCCGAGGATCGCAAGGAGATGCTCGACGGGTTTGGACTCGGCGAAGGCTCGGTGCCGAAGTTCATTCAGACCGCCTATCACGTGCTCGGACTTCGGACGTTCTTGACGACCGGGCCCGAGGAGAGCCGAGCATGGACCTACCGGGTCGGTTCGACGGCGCCCGAGTGCGCCGGGAAGATCCACTCCGATCTGCAGCGAGGTTTCATTCGGGCGGACGTGATCCGCTGGGATGAGCTGACCGAGATCGGGTCGATGGGCGCCGCCCGTGAAATCGGCAAGATTCGTCAAGAAGGCAAGGATTACGTGGTCGAGGACGGGGATGTTCTGGAGATCCGGTTCAACGTCTGAGCGCAATTGCGGCACCGACGACGCCCCGCTTCAGTGCTGGCTGTGCCGGGACGACGAGGTCCTCGCGTCGCTCGAGGTGCCGATCACTCGGCGGAGCAAGGCGCGCGGACTGCTCGGCCGTGACGGCATCGAAGGAGCGATCCTGCTTCGCCCGGCGCGCTCGATTCACACCGTGGGCATGCGCTTCAACCTCGACGTCGCCCTCCTCGACGCCGACGACGTCGTGATCAAGACGTTGCGGGTCCGACGCCACCGAGTCACCGCCCCGATCTGGCGGGCGAGAGCCGTGCTCGAGGCCGAAGCGGGCGCGTTCAACACCTGGGAGCTGAAGATCGGCGACAAACTCGAGATCCGGGAATGAGCGACGTCGGTCGACTCGTCGTCGTCGGCACGCCCATCGGCAACCTCGACGATCTGTCACCCCGAGGTCGCAAAGCGCTGGCCGAGGCGACGGTGATCGCATGCGAGGACTCCCGGCGAACCGGACGACTTCTTCAACTGGTGGGGCTCGAGCGACGCCCGTACCTCGTCGCCAACGAGCACACCGAGAGGCGGCGAATCGACGAGATCCTCGATCGGATCGCCAGCGGAGAGGTGGTAGCCCTCGTCAGCGACGCCGGCATGCCCGGCGTCTCCGACCCGGGGGAGCGGATCATCGCTGCGGTGGCCAGGGCCGATCTGCCGGTCGAGGTCGTGCCGGGACCGACGGCTGCGACGTCTGCGCTGGTTCTCAGCGGGCTCAGCACTGCCCGGTTCCTCTTCGAGGGGTTCATCGCCAGGAAAGGGCGCGAGCGGGAGCGTCAACTCGCCTCGATCGCGGCACAGAGCGCGACGGTCATCCTCTACGAATCGCCGAAACGAGTGCTCGCTCTCCTCGCCGACCTCGCTGCGGAGTGCGGGCCCGACCGGCAGGCGTCGGTGAGCCGTGAGATCACCAAGCTGCACGAAACCACCGAACGAGGAACGCTCGGCGAGCTCGGGCGTCGCTTGTCGACGGAACCGACTCGCGGCGAGTACGTCGTGATTCTCGATGGTGCGCCCGACGACGACGCACCACTCGACGATGCGCGCCTCAACGAGTTGCTCGACGCCGAGTTCGAGTCTGGCTCGTCGGCGCGCGACGCGGTCGCAGCGGTGGTCGCCGCGACCGGCGCCCCGAAACGCCGCGTGTACGACCTGGCCAACCTTCGCTGACCTGACCCGGGTCAGTCGATGTTGGGTTGGGGGAGCATGCGCTCGCCCGGTCGCCATCGACGCTTGTCGTACTGTCCGGAACGGCGACCCGATGCGATCACGAGCACGACGGCGGGGACGATGATCACGCCGATGGCCATGGGGACCCAGAGCCACGATCGTGACGAGTCACCGGCCGAGTCGCCTCCCGTGACGGCCAATGCGATCACGATCGAGAGGACCGAGAGGACACCGACGATGGCGCTCGACCCGATCGTGCGGACGAACAGCGCGTCGTCGAGTCCGTCGGTTCGTCGTCGGGCGAAGCTCAGTCGGAGCAGATCGAGGTAGAGCATGATGCTCACGGCGACCACGACGATGCCGAGCGGCCCGAGATCGAGGCTGGTCATCGTGGCGGAGCCGACGATGGTGAGGTAGACGCCGACCATGAACGACATGGCCGCGCTGCCAGCGTCGACGGCCACGATGGTGGCGCCGACGGCTGCGATCGCGAGCAACGAGATGAAGATGATGGCGACGATCGAGCCGCCCAGGAGCAGCAGGCTGAGGGTCCAGAACCCTGCGATCGTGCATGCCCCGATGGCCTCGGGAGCGAGGCGCAACGCCGACCGGGCTGCCTTCCGTTCCGCTCCCTCGTCTCGTCCCTCGCTCTCGTCTCTGTCCTCGTTCTGATCCGTCGCAGCGCCCTCTGGTGCTCCCGACAGGGGACCTTCTGTTTGCTCGCTCATGAGGCGGCCCGAATCCGGCCGATGTTTCGGCCCATTCGGCGCAGCGTCGGTTCGAGCGGCTCGGCGGGGTCCCAGGGGATCACGACGATTCCGTGATCGGTCAGTTGCCGCCGGCGCGCCTCGTTCGTCACCCTGAAGATTCGCTGCGCGGCCGGGCTCGCCTGGCGAGCGGCGCGACCGTCGGTCGCATGGATCATCTTCTGGTCTCCCGTGACCGGTTGGATCGCGATGACCTCGTGTCCTCGACGGCGGAGCGCCAAGAGGTCCTGCACGATCACGACCGACAGCATCGGGGTCAGGGCGACGACGGTCGCCCCGGCCGGCACGTGATCGGCCGGGACAGTCGCTGCGTCATCACCCCGTGGGCGAAGCACGGCGGTCGACAGCAGTGCATCGGTGATGGTGTGAAGGGCCCGGCGGCCGAGCTTTGGCGGAAGCCAGCGAACGCCGGCGCCACGGTCGATGATGCCGACCCGGTCCATCGAGCGAAGATGACGTTGCGAGAGTGCGACCGCCGCCGTCACCGTCCACCGAAGCGAGCTGTCGAGATCGTCGCCGATGTCTTGGACGGAGTCGACGAAGAGGACGACGTCGGACGATTCGTCCGGGTGGCGTTCGAGCACCATCGGCTGACCCCGCCGGGCGGACAGTGCAGGATGGATCTGACGGATCGGGTCGCCGGTTCGATATGGGCGGACCTCGGCCAGCTCGGTTCCACCGCCGCGTCGACGGCTCCGGTGATCGCCACTGACGGGACGGGTGTCGGCGAGGGGGAGCAGCGTGGCGAGGCGCTCGGTCGGTGGATGGACTCTGAGCCGGTTTGCGATGGCCAGGTGCTGTACTCGTTCGGTGATTCCGTACCGGTCTCTGGTCACGACGGTCAGCCACTCCGGCCCGGTGACGCCCCAGCGGGCCGCGGTCATCGTGAAGACCCGGTCGGTCGTCTCGCCCGCCCGGAAGTGTTCGACGAGGCGAAGTGGACCGTTCGGGGTGAGCGCTGCGGGCAGCTGGAGCTCGATCTCGGCCCACGGGACGGCGCGAGCGCTCTCGATCCGAACCCTGAGCTCGATCTCGTCACCCTCGATGGTCCGCGGCGTCGACAGTTCGACTTCAGGCACGGCGAGATGGGGCCACCACCCCTCGGTGATGCTCAACACCAGCGCCCAGAGGAACGGTGTGGCGAACGCCAACGGAGCCAGGTTCTTGGCGGCGACGGCGATGAGCACGCTGACGAAGCCGACGCTGGCACAGATCCAGAACCGGTCGGTGAGGTGACGGCTCACTCAGCCTTCTCCATGACCGTCGCCTCGATCGCGCGGCTCGTTGCAGAGGTCGTCGCCCAGTCCGGCACGCGATCCGTCACTGGACCGGCGGTCCCGGCTGTCCGGGTTGGGGTGGCTGGGGTTGGGGCGGCCGGCCGGGGGCTTGGGGAAGGGTGGCTGGTGGACGAACCGGTTGCGGCGGCGCTTGATGCGGTTGGGTTGGCTGCGGCTGGGCTTGCTGCGGCTGGGCGTGCTGCGGTTGGGTTTGCTGGGGCTGGACCGGTTGTGGCTGGTTCGGCTGCGGTGCCACGGCGTTGGGCTGCTGGGACTGCGGTGGAGCGCTGGACGGCGACACCGGAGTGACGTCGTCTTCGCCCTCATCGGTCGCCACCGGCGCGGGGACCGCAGCGATCACCTCGTCGATGACCTGGTCGGGTCGAACGCCTCGGACCCACTGATCGGGCAGCAGGATCAGCCGGTGGGCGAGACAGGGCACGCACAGCGCCTTCACGTCGTCTGGCAGCACGTAGGAGCGGCCCGCCATGGCGGCTGCGGCGCGGCTGGCCTTGAGCAGGGCGAGCGATCCGCGTGGGCTCGCACCCGCCTCGGTGCGCGGACTCTGGCGGGTGGCCTCCACGAGTTGCACCACGTATTGGGCCACCGGTTGGCTGATGTACACCTCTTCGACCCGTCGCTGAAGGGCGGCGACCCGTTCGGCGTCGAGCTGTGCGTGCAACGTCGCTTTGTCCGTGCCCCGCGCCGCACGTCGCAGGACGAGATCGATCTCGGCTTCGAGCGACGGATAGCCGATCCCGGTGCGGATCAGGAATCGATCGAGCTGCGCCTCGGGGAGCGGGTAGGTGCCCTCGGATTCGATCGGGTTCTGCGTGCCGATCACCAGGAACGGGTTCGGCAGGCGACGGGTCTCGCCGTCGACGGTGACCTGGCGCTCCTCCATGGCCTCGAGCAATGCCGACTGTGTTTTCGGGGGTGCACGGTTGATCTCGTCACCGAGCACGAGGTTGGCGAAGATCGGCCCGGGCTTGAACTCGATGGCATCGTCGCCGCCCTTGCCCGTGAACACGGCCGACCCGGTGATGTCGGCGGGGATGAGATCGGGCGTGAACTGCACTCGAGAAAAATCGAGGCCGGCCGCCTCGGCCAAGGCTCTGGCCGTCGCGGTCTTGGCAACCCCGGGAACGTCTTCGAGGAGCACGTGCCCATCGGCGAGGAGGGCGGTGACGACCAGTCGGAGGACCTCGCGCTTGCCGACGATGACCTGCTCGAGGTTGTCGAGCAGTGCGTCGGCCGCGGCTTTCACGTCGTTGTGGCTCAAGAGATTCCCAGTTCTGCTTCGAGGAGTGTGAGGAGGCGGTCGATGTCGTGTCGGACCGATCCGGTCGATGGTGGAACGTCGACGGCGTTTGCGCCCGCGATGTTGCGAAGGGTGGCGAGCGCGTTGTGCGGTGCTTCGCTCAACGTCTGATCGATCGCCGCGAGATCCCATGCGGTTGCGCTGAGGCCAGGCACCGTCGCCTCGGGCGTGACGAGGGGCCCGGCGCCCATCGACCCTTGCGAACGGGTCGTGGCGAGGCGGATCGCGGCGACGATGAATCCGAGCAGCGCCAGGGTGAGGACCCAGGGGAACGCCTCGGCGATGAGCGTCATCGGTGCGCCCGGCTCACGAACACGCCTGGTGCACCAGCGTGCGGAGCTCGTTGACCGCGCCGTCACGCTCCGCCGAGGTGGCGCTGTGTCCGGCGAATCGGGTGGCGGCGTAGCGCTCGGTCAGCGGCCACAAGAGGTTGGCCACCTCGGGGTCGTTCGGGGCGATCGACTGAACCCACTCGTGCGGCGTCTGTTCACGATGGCGAGGTGGCAGTCGGCCGACACCCTGCTCCGCATACGCGTAGGCCAGGCGGATGGCCTGGGTCGGGTCCGGGTTGGCCGACAACTCGCTGAGATAGGCCTCGAATGCCTCCCACGGAGACCGTCCTGGCATCGCGGCAGCGCCGGCGGGAACGGTGGCTGGAGGAAGGTAGGTCGTGGTGTTCGGCCGCATGGCGAAGAACCACCAGACCGTTCCGGCGAGACCGAGGAAGCCGAGCGCAACGATGATGATCGTCCGCCAGTCGAGGCCGGCCGGCTCCGTCGGACCGTTCGGGGCCGGAAGCGCTCCGTCATCGGCAGGGTCGTCGGGGAAGACCGGGTTGATGTTCGACTCGTCGGCGGTGAGTCCGCCGCCGAGGTCGTATTCGCCGTTCTCGTTCGGCGCCAGCGGCACGCCACCGCCACCGGGGCCCGTGGCCTGCAGGTCGCCGTTCTCGTCGACGTTGAGTGTCGTGCGAGTGCCGTCGGGACGGATGAGGTCGAACCCGCCCTGACCGTTCGGCAAGATGACGGTCTCGCCGCTGAAGTCCTCGCCGACTCGAATCGGCTCGAAGGTGCCGTCTTCGGTGACCCGGAACCCGATGATGTCGCCGTTCTCGTCTGGGCGAACGGCGAGCACCTCGATGTCGCCGTTGCCGTCCTCGCCCAGCACGGTCTCACCGTCGAGGCTGAGCTCGACGGAACCGTTTTCCGTCGTGATGATGATTCGGGTGTTGTCGAGGTCCTCGAACTGCTCGCGCTGAGCTGCCTCGACTCTGGTTCGTTCGATGAAGCTGCCGCGGCCTTCGGTGTCGATCGCCAGCGAGACCAACACGATGATCAGCACAGCGGCCGGGATGGCCATCCAGCGGACCCACGGTGGGGGTCCTTCGTTGATCACGACTGCCTGCATCGGCCCCATTGTCTCCGAGATTGCGTCGCCACGGTTGGAGGGAGGGTGCGCCATGGTGGCATGCAGCGCCGCACCCGGATCGTCGACCGAGGTCGGGCTCGGCTGTCTGCCGTCACCGGTCGATGCGTCTTGGCGCCCCCGTCGAGACGAGAGGCGTTGATTCGGTTCGACGTCGGAAGTGCCACACTGGTTCGATGTCCGTTCGTGTCGACAAGTGGTTGTGGGCGGTTCGCGTGTTCAAGACGCGCTCAGCCGCCAACGACGCTTGCTCGTCCGGCCGGGTGCGCGTGAACGGCGAGATCGCAAAACCGGCGACGAAGCTGAGCGTCGGCGACAGCCTCGAGGTGAGACGACGCGACGATTTGCGTCTGCTCGAGGTCGTCGCTCTTCTCGACAAGCGGGTGTCGGCCGCCCTCGCTGCGGAGGCGATCGTCGATCGCTCGCCGCCACCGAGCACGCAGCCGGCAGACCCGCTGGGCGACATGATCGCCGTCGCCGCGCGTCGCGAACGGGGAGCCGGTCGTCCGACGAAGAAGGATCGACGTCAGATGAACAAGATGCGAGGCGAATGATGAAGACCGTGGTCGGTGCCTGCCCGCTCGATTGTCCTGACGGCTGCAGCTGGGTCGTCACGGTCGACGATGACGGCAAGGCCGTGAAACTGCGGGGCAACGCCGACCACCCCTACACCCGCGGTGGACTCTGCAAGAAGGTCAACCCTTGGCTCACCTACGCCGCTGATCCATCGCGATTGATGAGCCCGATGCGACGCACCGGACCCAAGGGCAGCGGTTTGTTCGAAGCGATCTCCTGGGACGCCGCGCTGGGGGAGATGGCCGAACGCTTCGGGTCGGTCATCGCCGAACACGGTGGTGAGGCGATCTGGCCCTTCTACGGAACGGGCAACGTCGGCTGGCTCCAGGGGGCGAGCGGGCCAGCGGGTGCTCGACTGTGGAACCTCCTTGGAGCGAGCCAGCACTCGGTGTCGATCTGCTCGGTCAGCGGACATGTCGGTCTCAGCTACAGCTCGGGCATCTCGACCACCTTCGACCCCGAGTCGTTGCACGAGGCCGGACTCGTTCTGCTGTGGGGCTCGAACACCCTGGTCACGAACCAGCACCTGTGGCCCTTCATCGAAGACCGCCCGATCGCGGTCATCGATCCCGTTCGCACGAGGACGGCCGATCGAGCCGACCTGCACGTCGCCCCTCGCCCGGGCACCGACGGTGCTCTCGCGCTCGGACTGTGTCGCGCTGTCGTCGAACGAGGCGGTGCCGACGAGGCGTTCCTCGCCGATCAGACGTCGGGCTGGGACGAGTTCCGAGCATCGCTCGACGAGTGGACGCTGGAGCGCACGGCGGCCGAGTGCGGACTGTCGGTTGCCGAGGTCGATGCGCTCGCGACGCTCATCGTCGAGAACGCCCCGCTCGCCCTCAAGCTGGGGCAGGGCATGCAGCGCCATGCGGGCGGCGGGCAGGCGGCTCGGGTCATCTCGTGCCTGCCGGCGATCACCGGCTCCTACGGCCATCGAGCCGGCGGACTCAGCTACTCGACCGGGTCGCAGTATCGCTACAACACCGTCGCCGCCACCCGACCCGATCTTCGTCCCGGCCCGGTTCGGAACCTGGCCATGACCAACCTCGGCGTGAACCTGCGCGACCTCGACGACCCTGGCATCCACGCCCTCGTGATCTACGGGGCGAACCCGCTCGTGTCGAACCCGCAGGTCGACCTCGTGCGCGAGGGGCTCGAGCGAGACGATCTGTTCACCGTCGCCATCGACCTGTACCCGACGGAGACGACGGCCTACGCCGACATCGTGTTGCCGTCGACGATGCAGCATGAGCAGAACGAGCTGAGCGACTCGTTCGCCCACTTCTATGCGAACTGGAACGAGCCGGCGGTGGAGCCGCCGGGCGAGTGCCTGCCCCACACCGAGATCTTCCGTCGGTTGGCGTCGGCGATGGGGGTCACCGAGGAAGCGGTCTACGCCTCCGACGAGGAGCTGGTGTCCGCCTTGCTCGACACTCCGGAATGGAAGGCCGCCGGCGTCGATCTCGCCGTGTTGCGGGATCGTGGCTTCGTCCGGCTGCCGAACACCGGGTCGTCGGAAGAGGGATTCAATCCGTCGTTCCCGACAGCGTCCGGGCGGTTCGACTTCGTCTCGCAACGAGCCGAACGTGAGCAACACGGGGCGTTGCCCAACTACCGGCCGCCGACCGAAGCGGCAAAGGCATCGGGCGGCTACGACCTCGTGGCGATCGGCAGCGACTTCCACATCAACTCCGTCTTCGCCGGTACCGAGCGCGTTCGCTCGAAGACAGGAGCGCCGCCGGTGGTCGTTCATGCCGACGACGCCGCCCGAGATGGTCTGGTCGACGGACAAGACGTGTCGGTCGCCAATGATCGAGGCTCGTTCACGGCGGTCGTCGAAATCGGCGCTGCCGCTCGCCAGGGCGTGGCGACGATGTCGAAGGGCTGGTGGGGTCAAGCGGTCAACGCAACGGTGGCCGAGCGAGACTCCGACATGGGCCGCGGGGCCGTCTTCCACGACAACCGCGTCTGGATCACGCCCGTCGGTTCCTGAGGGGCAGGCGTCCTGACGGTGAGGCGATCAGGTGCCGTGGGCGAGCAGGACGGCTCGCTGCTGCCGGTACTCGGCCCGAGCCGCCCGGTAGCGGTTGTACTTGAAGCCCTCGAGCGCCGCCTGGCCGATGCCGAAGACGATCACGATCAACACGATCGGCACGATCGAATCGCCGAACGACGCGAACCAGCCCGAGAACACCAAGCCGAGCGGGAGCAGGGCGATGATCAGGCGGGACAGCGCACCATGCAACGTCGGTAGGCGGGGGTCGCTGTCGCCGCTGGTGATCATGAACTCGTCGCGTCGGAGCTCCCACGAACGATCGTGTTGCTCGACCCTGCGGTCCGAGCGCAACACTGAGACGTTGCGCTCGAGGTCGTCGGTGCGCTCGCGGAGGTCGTCGAGCTCGATGGTGCTCAGCGAGGTCGCGGATCGCTCGACCCGCAGGCGAGTCCCGCAGTAGCCACACGTCGTGAATCGGGTCGTGGCGTCGACGTCGAGCGCACCGCCGCAGTGGTTGCAACTGACGACGCTCAGCGAGTCGGCGGTCGGTGTGATGGGTGCGATGGGCGCGTAGTCGATGCGGGTGTCGGTCATGACGAGATCCTCGGGCTGGGCTCGGCCTGTGTGGGGCTGGACTGGGCGGTTGCTCTGACAGCGACGCTATGAGTCCGGCCCGGTCCGGGAATCGGGGATTTCCCCCGACGGTGTCGGGTCGACGCCTCGGCTGATGTGTCGTCAGGCCCGGCGAGGGCGGCCGATCCGGACCTCGAGGCCCGGTGTCCAGTGCACGACGGGTTCGCTCGTCGGCTCCGGCAACCCGGCCGCGATGACCAGCTCGTCATCGAGCTCGAGGAGTTCGGCTCGGTGGAGCACCCACGACGGATGGTCGACCGCGGCGTAGAGGTTGCGGCCGGCCAGCGTGGAAAACAGACCCCAGCGTGCCGTGAGGTAGTGCTCGAACTCGCTGGCCTCGTCGATCGCCTCGCCGATGCGCACACGGGAGACATGGCGAGCCCGATCGGGTTGGTCGCGCTTCGGCTTCGGCCAACGGCGGGTCGAGGCGTAGGCCCATTCACCGCCGGGTGATCGGTCGCCCTCGTCGATGGTCATGTCGGCCCAGAAGTAGGGGAGTCCGTACGCGACGCGAGCCGAGACGGTGGCGCCGAGCGCGCCCGCTTCGAGCGAGAAGAAGTAGACGCCAGGGGTCCCATCCGGGCCACGGACGTAGGTGCGCACGTTCGTCTCGGGAAAGTCGCCGATCCTCGGCGGCATCGGCCGCCCGCCGGGCAGGCCGACCCGCATGCGGAACGGCACCAAGCCGACCCACACCTTCTCGCCGTCTGGCTCGCCGTCTGGGCCGGGCCACGAGTCGGCGGTGAGGCCGTCGGGTAGCAGGCGCTGCACGACATCGGG
>CALLIQ010000124.1 GCA_938008925.1 uncultured Acidimicrobiales bacterium | reverse complement strand
CGATCGCTCGTCTATGTCGATCGCGGTGAGGACGCGCTGCGGCGCCTTGCCGAACTCGACATCCACCCGACGGGCAGCCTGATTCGACGTTCGACGCTCGAGGACGTGTTCTTGGCCCTCACGGGCCGGACGTTGGTCGAGTGAGGTGACGCGGTGACGACGACTCCACCGAACCCCACGTCACTGAGCTCCGCCCCACGTCCGATTCGGCCAACGCTGTCGACGCGTCCGGGTAGCTCGCTGTGGCACTTCCTCGAGCACCAGTTCCAGCGTTACCGGACCACCTGGCGGGGAACGATCGTCAGCGGCCTGGTGTCGCCGATCCTGTTCCTGTTGTCGATCGGATTCGGCCTCGGATCGCAGATCGACGACACCTCTTCGCTCGGCACCACCGACTACGCCAGCTTCGTTGGTCCCGGTGTGCTCGCCGGCGTCGCCATGATCCAGGGCGCGAATCTCGGTCTGTGGCCGACCCTGGGCGCCCTCAAGTGGGAGGGCACCTACCAGGCGGTGCTGTCCACGCCGCTCACCGCGGTCGAACTCGCCACCGGGCACGTGTTGTGGATCGGATTCCGGGTCCTGATCGGATCGAGCCTCTACGTCGGGATCCTCGCCCTGTTCGGGATCGCCGGCTCCTGGACGGCGTTGCTCGCGCCGGTGATCGCATCGCTCACGGCCATGGCATTCGCTGCGCCCGTTTCCGCATTCGCCGCCACCCAGGACAACGACAACGCCTTCTCGCTGATCGCCCGGGTCGTCATCTCTCCGCTCTTCTTGTTCTCGGGCGCGTTCTTTCCGACGTCGCAGCTCCCGGTCGTCGTCGAGTGGTTGGCGGCGGTCATCCCGGTGTCGCACGGTGTCGAGCTGTGCCGCCACGTCATCAACGGTGAAACCGATCTCAGCGCCGACGCCGTGCACCTGGCCGTGATCCTCACCTGGCTGATCGTCGGGTGGGTTCTCGTCACCCGTTCGTTCTCGAAACGGCTCAGCTCATGACCGCCGTGTTGACGATGCTCGGGCCGTCTCGCCACGTTCTCGAACGCAACCTGTTGTCGTACCGGCGCCTCTGGCTCATCTTCGTCGCAGGATTCGTCGAGCCGGTCTTCTACCTCTTCGGGCTCGGCATCGGGCTCGGCGAGCTGGTTGGAGAGGTCGAGGTCGGTGGGATTCCGGTCGAGTACGCGGCCTTCGTCGCTCCCGGTCTCATCGCATCGTCGGCGATGAACGGCGCGGTGTTCGACGCGACCTTCAACTTCTTCTACAAGCTCAAATACGCCAAGACCTTCGATGCGATGCTGGTGACGCCGCTGTCGCTCGCCGACATCGTGAAGGGCGAGGTCGGCTGGTCGATGATCCGGGGCAGCATCTATGCCGCATGCTTCCTCGGTGTCGCTGCCGCCCTCGGGCTGATCACGAGCTGGTGGGCGATCCTCACCGTGCCGGCGGCGATGCTGATCGGCCTGGCCTTCGCTTCGGTCGGCACCGCGCTCAGCTCACTGTTTCGCTCCTGGCACGACTTCGACTACATCCAGCTCGGCCTCCAGCCCATGTTCTTGGCCTCCACCACGTTCTTCCCGCTCTCGGTGTTCCCCGGCTGGGCCCAACCGCTCGTTCAAGCGACGCCGCTCTACCACGGGGTGTCGCTGTGCCGGAACCTCGCCTTCGGTGCACCATCGATCAACGACGTCGGCCACGCCGTCTATCTGCTCGGGCTGATGACGCTCGGCGTCATGATCACCCAGCGACGGCTCGGCAAGCTTCTGCTCGGCTAGCCGTCACGGGTACCGTGACGCCATGGCCGACTTCGACTACACCGACCTGCTCCCCCTCGGCGAGGACACCACGCCGTACCGCCTGCTGACCACCGATGGCGTCGAGACGATCGACCTCGGCGGCCGCGAGTTTCTCCAGGTCTCCGACGAGGCGATCCGTACCCTCACCGCCGCAGCGATCAAGGACATCTCCCATCTGCTCCGGCCGGGTCATCTCCAACAGCTCGCAAACATCTTGAGCGACCCGGAGGCGTCGGCCAACGACAAGTTCGTCGCCACCGAGCTACTGCAGAACGCCAACATCGCCTCCGGCTTCGTCCTGCCCGGCTGCCAAGACACCGGCACCGCCATCGTCAAGGGCAAGAAGGGCCAGTTCGTACTGACCGACGGTGATGACAAGCAGCCGATCGCCCAGGGCATCTTCGACACCTACCAGAGCTCGAACCTCCGCTATTCGCAGATGGCCCCGCTCACCATGTGGGAGGAGGCCAACACCAAGACGAACCTCCCGGCGGAGATCAAGCTCGAGTCGACCACCGGCTCGGCCTACAAGTTCATGTTCATGACCAAGGGCGGCGGGTCGGCCAACAAGAGCTACCTCTTCCAAGAGACCAAGGCGCTGCTCAACCCGACCAGCTTGCGCGCCTTCCTGAACGAGAAGCTTCGCCTCATCGGCACGTCCGCCTGCCCGCCCTATCACCTGGGTCTCGTCATCGGCGGCACGTCGGCGGAGATGGCGGTCGAGACCGCCAAGCTCGCGTCCACTCGTTACCTCGACTCGCTCCCGACGTCGGGCTCAGCGTCCGGCCACGGCTTCCGCGATCTCGAGATGGAGGCGGAGGTCCTCGCCCTCACCCAGGAGTTCGGGATCGGCGCTCAGTTCGGCGGCAAGTACTTCTGCCACGACGTTCGCGTCATCCGTCTCCCTCGCCACGGAGCGTCACTGCCCGTCGGGCTCGCCGTGAGCTGCTCCGCCGACCGTCAGGCACTGGCCAAAATCACCGCCGAGGGCGTGTTCCTCGAGCAGCTCGAGTCCGATCCGGTGAAGTACATGCCCGAGGTCACCGAGGATGCCCTCGGTAGCGAGGTCGTTCCGATCGATCTCAACCAGCCGATGGACGAGATCCGGGCCGAGCTCTCCAAGCACCCCTACAAGACCCGGCTCTCGCTCACCGGCACGCTCGTCGTCGGGCGCGACATCGCCCACGCCAAGATCAAGGAACGCCTCGACGCCGGCGAAGAGATGCCCGCCTACCTTCGCGATCACCCGATCTACTACGCCGGCCCGGCCAAGACCCCCGAGGGCTACGCCTCAGGCTCGTTCGGACCGACGACGGCCGGCCGCATGGACAGCTACGTGAGCCAGTTCCAGGCAGCTGGTGGCTCGATGGTGATGCTGGCAAAGGGCAACCGGAGCCAGGACGTCACCGACTCGTGCAAACGCAACGGCGGGTTCTACCTCGGTTCGATCGGTGGCCCCGCCGCCCGTCTGGCCAAGGATTCGATCCGCAGCGTCGAGGTGCTCGAGTATCCAGAGCTGGGCATGGAAGCCATCTGGAAGATCGAGGTCGAAGACTTCCCCGCCTTCATCGTGATCGACGACAAGGGCAACGACTTCTACGCCGAGACCGCTCGCCCCGTCGACCTCAAGCTCTGACCAGCACTCGTCTCAGAGGCCCTTGGCCTGCGGGAGCACGCCGGCGAGGAGCACATCCCAGTCGCTGATGCCGCAACCGTTCGCTCGGTCGATCGTCGCATCGACCGGAACGCCGTCGACCCCGTCGTAGGTCCCGACGATGCGGGCGAGGTCCGGCCCGCCGTACTGCTCGGTGCAGATCTGGTCGGCGGGAGGCCCATCGATCAGCCGAGTCCGCACCTCGTCGGTGCCGAGTGCGCTGCACGCTGCGATCTCGGACACGTCGACGTCGCCGATCACCGTGGCCGTGTCGCCGAGACAGCTGATCTCGTAGACGACGTCGTCGGCATCGGGGTGGGTGATCGTGACGGTGAACGTGGCGATCGGATACGAACCGCCGCCGAGCGGCAGGCCC
>CALLIQ010000123.1 GCA_938008925.1 uncultured Acidimicrobiales bacterium | reverse complement strand
CCAGCGCGGTCGATGCGAGCGATGTTCGCCTTGACGACGGGATGGCGGCGATTGTCGTCGATGAGTCGCTCGAGGTCTGCGGTGCCCGAGCGGAGATCTGCTTCGACGACCGCAGCAGCCTCGACCGCCCGCTTTCGGAAGCGGGGTGGTGCGGTGTCGACGAGCGCACCGAGCCTCGGGTGGAGCGGAAGCGAGCGGACCCGTTCGCCTCGCTCGGTCAAGCGGTGTTCGTCGTCGAGGAGACCGAGATCTCTCAGGCGGGCCAGGCCGGCGAGCAGGCGCTCGGAGCCAGGATCATCGAGGAACGCGAGCTCGGCACCGGTGGGGTCGCCCCACTTGGCGAGTTCGAAGGCGAGCGGGAGCGGGTCGCCATCGACGATCTCCGGTGCCGTCGTCTGCTCCAGCAGCCGTTCGTCTTCGGTACTCCACAGTCGCCAGCATTGGCCCGGTCCGACACGGCCGGCACGGCCACGTCGCTGATCGGCGGCAAACCGGGTCGTGAAGACGGTCTCGAGGCGGCCGAGTCCCGACACCGCGTCGAACCGGGACCGACGGAGCAGCCCTCCGTCGACGATGCCATCGACGGAGGGGAGGGTGATCGACGTCTCGGCGATCGCGGTGGCGACAATGACTCGGCGACGGCGAGACGGATCGATGACCCGTCGCTGCTCGTCGGTCGTGCTGCCGCCGTGGAGACCGAAGACATCGATAGGGCCGTCGAGCTGGCGGCGGATGGTCGCGGTGACGCGGTCGACCTCGGCTCGCCCGGGGACGAAGACGAGCACGTCATGCTCGGTCGAGTCGTGGGCGGACACCGCTGCCGATGCGACGGCGTCGGTCCATTGGCGTCGTTCCGGTCGCCGCAGGTGGTGGGTGGTGACCGGGAAGGATCGACCGTCGACCGCCATGGTCTCTGCTCCGCCGAGCAGGGCGGCGATGGGCGCCGGGTCGAGCGTGGCCGACATCACGACGATCGCCAGGTCGGGCCGCAGTACCCCTCGGGCCTCCAACGACAGCGCGAGAGCGAGATCGGTGTGAAGGTGGCGTTCGTGGAATTCGTCGAACACGACGGCACCTACACCGGGGAGCGAGGGGTCGCGCTGCAACCTGTTGGTCAGCACGGCCTCGGTCACCACCTCGATCAGGCAGGTCGGACCGACCGTGTTTTCGCCACGAATCGTGAGGCCGACGAGTCCGCCGATGTGTGAGCCGAGCAATTCGGCCAGTCGGCTGGCGGTGGCGCGTGCGGCGAGGCGACGTGGCTCGAGCAAGATGACGCGGTGTTCCGAGTCCGGACCGGCATCGGCCCTGGCCCGCAAGCCATCCGCGACGGCGATGGGAACCAGCGACGACTTACCTGCTCCAGGCTCGGCGGTGAGGACGAGGCCGAGGGTTTCCGCGGCGGCGATGATCGTTCGAATCGAGTCGAGATGCGCTTCGACCGGGAGGCCCGTGTCGGTGTGGGCAGGGGCCCGATTCAGGGGCGGGTATGGCATTTGCTTTCAGCTTAGAACTAACGTGGCCGATACTTACTGGAACAGGTGCGACCCTGCACCGTCCACGGAAGGGGATCCCGTGCGTAAGAACATTCCGCCGTCCGCCCTCGCTCGAGACTCGCGTTTCAATCGGCAGAGCACCGAAGAACGCTTCTCTGATCTGCGCGACACGATGGAGGTCGGCAAGGTCGACCCGAAGGCCGAAGACGTCGCCGACCGAGCACGTCGTCGCATGCACGGCATCTTCGTCGGTGAGATCCAGGCCCTCGAGGGTGCTGGCCGAACCGCTTTCGACTTCGGAACCGATGAGGTTCCCTACGAACTCAAGCTCGACATGGCTCGTCAGTGCTGGGACGAAGCTCGCCATTGCGAGATCTCGATCAAGCTGGCCGAACACATGGGCGGCGAGCTCGGCGAATACGTCGAAGCAACCACGCTCTTCGAAGCTGCGTGCCACGAAGATCCGGTCTTCCGCCTCGCCGGCGTGAACCGTGCGCTCGAGGGCCTCGCCATCGACGTCTTCACCCAGATGCGCGAGTTCGGCGAAGAGATGGGCGACCCGGTCCTCGAGTACTGCGAGGACTACATGCTCGCCGACGAGGTCACCCACGTCCGCATGGGCTCCCGTTGGCTCCGCGCCGTCACGGAGAACGATCCGGAGCGTCGAGCCGCTGCGCTCGAGTTCCAGAAGGTCGTCGATGGCCTCTTCAACTTCCGTGGCCAGCGCGGTGAGGAACAGGATGCTCCCATCCGCCTCGCTCGCAAGTTCCGCAAAATGGCTGGCTTCTCCGACGGTGAAGTCGACCACATCCTCGAGACCTCGATGAAGCAGCGTGCCGAGCTCGAAGGCGAGCGCATGGCCGTGTCGATCTTGGCCGAGCAGGACTGAGTCACCCGTCGGGCTGTTGGCCCGACCACTCAGAACGCAACACAACCGAATCCAAAAGCGACAGTGCCTCGAGGAGATCCCCCTCGAGGCACTGTCGCGTATGGATTCAGTCGCGTGTGGATTCAGTCGTGTGTGGATCCGGTCGCGTACGGGTTGGGCTCGTGGTCGAGCCCGCCCGATCAGAGGCGACGCATCACCGTGACGACCTTGCCGAAGATCGTGATCTCGTCGGGAGCGAACACCATGGGCTCGAGCC
>CALLIQ010000122.1 GCA_938008925.1 uncultured Acidimicrobiales bacterium | reverse complement strand
GACAGCATCTGATGGGTTGCCTGGAGCGCTTCAGCGCCCTCGAGCTCCTCGCGAAGCAGCGATCGATACAACGTCACGGCATCGGTCATTCGTCCCCCAAAGGCTCGATCCGGGTAGCCAAGAACTCCGCGGCGCTCCGCTACGCAGTTCGCCCGCGCCGGATGCTACAAGATGACGCTGAATCGGTCCCGCTCGGCGAGCGCAACCCGGCTACCGTCGAGCCGTGCTCGAGCTGTCTGCGCTCAAGAGGTGGCGCCGTGAACACTGGGCGTTCGCCGCTGCGATGACCATCGCGAGCGCTCTCGCGATCGGATTGCCGACCGACGTGATCCCAAACCCGGTGTTCGGACGGCAAGGCACCCCGGTCGAGCCGTGGGCCGTGCCGGTGCTGGTCGTGACCGCGTTGTTCAGCGGGATGCTCGCCGCCACGTACTTCCGACCCGAGGGATCACACGAGGTGGACGACATCGACCGCCCCACCCGCATCGGCAGCATCGGCGGCCTGCTCTCCTTCTTCGCCGTCGGCTGCCCGATCTGCAACAAACTCGTCGTGATCGCGCTCGGCACCTCCGGGGCCCTCACCTGGTTCGCTCCCGTCCAGCCCTACATGGGGGTCATCGCTCTCGGACTCCTGGCGTGGGCCTTGCGGGTTCGGCTGAGAGGTCAAGACTCATGTGAGATCAGCCCGTCATCGCCGGTGGCTGGCTGACCAATCGCTGGTCGAAACCGGACCTTCGATGGTCAGAATGAGACACCACGGTGGCGCCGAGGCGAAGGGTCGCCCACGATGACGTCACCATGGATGACAACGTCGTCGAGCTGAGCCTCTCCCGGGCGGTCAACGTCACGAACACATCCTTCGTTCGTTCGTCGCTCGCTCGCCGAATGCAAGACGAGGGGCTCGACGGCCCACCCGTCGAACTCGTGTGGTTTCACGTGTTCATCTTCTGCACGAGCGGGTCGGGACACCACATGGTCGACTTCGAGGATCACGAGCTCTCCCCCGGCACGGCGCTGTGGGTTCGCCCCGGCCAGGTGCAGCGATGGAGCCCGGGCGCCGACTTCGATGCCGACGTCGTCG
Organism: uncultured Acidimicrobiales bacterium; assembly: GCA_938008925.1. Taxonomy (GTDB): domain Bacteria; phylum Actinomycetota; class Acidimicrobiia; order Acidimicrobiales; family SZUA-35; genus CALEWY01. The sequence goes on along the minus strand of CALLIQ010000122.1, from coordinate 3,468 downwards.
TGTTCGAGTCCTCCAGCGTTCCCGACCTGCCGCTGTTCGAACAGCTCCTCGGGGCGACCGTGATCGCCGACGTGGGCGATGACGCCAGTCGTCTCGGCGCCCAGATCGACTGGATGGCGGCCGACCTCGAAGACTCCGGTGACGAGTCGACTGCAGCGGCGGCGGTCAGCGTCGTCATGCGCGTGTTCGCCCGACACGCAGCACCCGCCGGCGCCGTGGACGACACCCCGCGTCGCCGCTTGGCATCGGCGTTCATCGACAGCATCGACGATTCCGTTCACGAGCGATCGGTCACTTGGCACGCAAACCGAATCGGCGCATCGACGCGGTCACTCGCCCGCGCCACTGCTGACGCTCTGGGTCAACGCCCGAAGGACGTCATCGACGCCCGCGTGATCCTCGAGGCGCAACGCCGTCTCGCCTGGTCGAGCGACGACGTCGCCACCATCGCCCGAGCCCTGGGCTTTTCCGATTCGTCGAACTTCACGAAGTACTTCCGAGCCCGCACCGATCACGCGCCGTCGGCGTTTCGCGAGGCCGTCAGCGAGCTGGGATCGGATCGGGAGCAGGCGTCCGCATCGCGATGGTGTTCCGAACGCAGATCGCGAGGCACACCAGCTCCAGCACCAAGATGATCGCGAAGGGCACGTTGAGGGAACCCCCGTCGGACAGGCCAGCGATCACGTCGCTGAGTTCTCGCCAGACCGCCCCGGAGAACGCGGCTGCGTAGGCGCCGACGCTGCGGAGCATGACGGCGGCGAGCATCGCAACGCCGAGACCCGTGTTCCGACCGCCCCACGCGATCCCCATCTTGTCGGCACCGTCGACGAAGTCGATCGCCGTCGTCGGATCGATGATCGCCGTCACGCCGATGATGGTCCCGCCGACACCCATCAGGATGCCGAAGAGGGTGATCACGATCGGTACGCCGTCAGCCTTGATGAATCGCACTCGGAGACTCCCATTCCGTTTCGCCCGGCACGTTGCCAGACCCGAAATGCTAAGAGTCCGCTCCTCGCTCGTCGTGGTGTCCGCCCGACCATCGATGGTCAAACTGCGACAGCTTTGGGCTTCGCTCCAGAATCGTCACGCGGCCGTCCGCTCGCCCCACCAGCCGTGCGAGCGGCGGCGGGCTCGGAACCCACCGTTGCCGACTCGGCGATCACCGCAATGGGATCACCGCAACGGGATCCCGGCGACGTCGCCGTCGGGTCGAGGGCCGTCGATCCGACGGTCGCCCTCGTCGATCGCGACGTCGTTGATGCTGGCCTCGCGCCGGCGCATCAGGCCGTCGTCGTCGAACTCCCAGTTCTCGTTTCCATACGAGCGCCACCACTGACCGTCGAGGTCACGACTCTCGTATTGGAAGCGAACGGCGATGCGGTTGCCCGAGAACGCCCAGAGGTCCTTGCGCAGGGCGTAATCGGTTTCTCGGGCCCACTTCTGCTCGAGGAATGCGGCGATGGCGGGACGGCCGACCAGGAACGTGTCTCGGTTCCGCCACTCGGATTCGACCGAGTACGCGAGCGCGACGCGTTGAGGATCACGGGAGTTCCATGCTGCCTCGGCGCCCAACACCTTCTTCCATGCGGTGTCCTCTGTGAAGGGAGGAAACGGTGGGCGGGCTTCGGTCGATGCCATGTCGAACTCCTGTGAGACTGGTCGTTCGCACACGGAACTCAACGAGGGGCACAGCCATTCCCAGCCTCGCTCGCGCCGAGCCAGATCTGGTTCGCCTCGAACTGGACCTGGGCGCTGGTCAGCCCGGGATCTTGAACACGCTCACCAAGGTGCAGCCGGTCTCGGTTCGGAAGTCGTCGTGTGACGTCCCGGCTTCCACCGCATAAGCGTGGCCGGCGGTCATCAACACGCCTTGGGAGATCAACGACCCCTCGAGGATGTAGGAGAATTCGGGCTCCTCGTGCTGGTGGACGCCGCCCACGTAGCCGGGCTGGAACTGGAAGGTCGCGATCATTCGACCGCCGGCGGCGCCGAGCGCCTTCATCCCGATCCCCTCGCCCATCGGCTGCCACGGCATGGCTCCCGAATCGGTGAACGTCCAACCTTCAGGTGCAACAGCCATGGCGGCGACCTTAGGCCAGCCCGATGGCCCCGTCATTCGAAGGCAGGGCCACTCGAAGGCAACCTCACTCGTGGGGAACCTCACTCGTAGCTCGAATAGACGAACCAGTCGTAGGGGCGACGGCGGACCGTCGTCTGCCACCACCGTTCGAATGCCTGCGCCTTCTTGAGCGCCGGCCAGATCTTGACGTCCTCTTCGTAGAGGCCGCGCGCCTCGTCGACCGTGATCGGCTCCCCGGCATCGAGCTGGCGGTTGATGGCGATGACGGTGGGGTCGACCCATTCCGGGATGCCCTCTCTGAAGAGGTTGGCGACGACGTCGATGCCGACCCGGCGCGGATCGTTCCACCGCGTGACGAGTTTCGAGAGCTCCTTCGTGGCGAGACGACGGGTCGGAGCGGGGAGCATTCGAACGAACGGCGCCATGTTGAAGCGAAGCGTGCCGGCTTCGTCCCAGAGGAAAGGCGTCCCGACATCGATCAGCGTCAGGCGCGTGCCATCCCATCCGAAGTTGGTCACCTGCGCATCGATGCTCAAGGTGGGCGTGACGACGTCGAGCGACGAGGCCACCGCGGCGAGGAACGGATGATCGGGATCGGGATCCGCCGCCCGCAACACGTTGTTGCCGAGCATCGATGCATCGAGCATCGGCTGCACGAGGTAGCCGATCACCGTGTCGCCTCGATCGAGCGGGACGATGTCGGTGTCGACGACATCGAGCCCCCTCTCAGCGACCCGTTCGAGGTACTCGCCGACCAGCCCCGCGTAGGCGTCGAATTGGGCTCGGGTGAAGGGCGGGGTTCGTTTGCATACAAAGCGCGGTTCGTCGACCGGCCAGCCGAGTGCGACTGACACCTCGCCGTAGCCCAGCACCGACAGCGTCGAGTCGTCTCGACTCGCGAGCGCCTGCACGACCATCGCCTCGAGCTCGACGAGCTCGTTCTCGTCGAGCCCCACATCAGCCATGCCTTCACCCCACTCGTTTGCCGTTTGTCAGCCACTCGTTGCGACCGTTTCGGCCGCTTGCGAAAAGTACAACAGTTGTTATGATCTGGCAAATACCGACACTCACCGGCGAAAGGTTCGACCGTGACCAGCACCTCAGAGGAACTCTTCGACCGGGCACGGGCGGTGATCCCCCACGGGATCTTCGGCCACTACGCCGGCGCCCACATGTGCCACGAACCGGCCTTCTTCGCCTCGAGCGCCGGATCGAGGTTCACCGACGTCGACGGCAACACGTACATCGATTGGATGTGCGCATACGGCCCGATGATCCTCGGCTACGGCCATCCGGCGGTGGAAGAAGCAGCGGCCCGCCAGATGGCGAGAGGCAACACCGTGTCGCTTGCGGCCCCCGTCATGATCGATCTCGCCGAGGCGCTC
>CALLIQ010000121.1 GCA_938008925.1 uncultured Acidimicrobiales bacterium | reverse complement strand
ACGTGACGGCTCCGACCGGTGAGACCGACGGTCTCACCGCTACCGCCGACGAGGATGGCTCCTACGACGACAACGCTTCGGACCTGACGGTTGACTTCGGCTTCTACGGCCTGCTCAGCCTCGGCGACACCGTCTTCGTCGACGAAGACGGCAACGGTTCGCAGAACGGCACCGAGCCGGGTATCCCCGGTGTCGAGGTGCAGCTCTGGAGCGTCGATGTGGACGGAAACCCGGTCGCTCAGATCGGTACGACCACCACCGATGCGGCCGGCAACTACGCCTTCACCAACCTCCCAGCGGGCGACTACATCGTCGCCATCGCTGACACGCAGCAGGATGCCGGACAACCGCTCGAAGGCTTGGCCTCGACCTCCGGCAACGGGATCGCTCCCGACCCGGATGACGACGTCGAAGACGACGACAACGGCGACCCGGCCATCGGGTTTGCCTCCATCGCTGCGCCGGTGACGCTCTCGGGCGGCACCGAGCCCGGCGGACCCGGTCTCACCAACAACGACAACCCGACCGTCGACTTCGGCTTCTTGCCGTCGCTCGAACTCGGCAACCTCGTGTGGTTCGACATCGACAACGACGGCGAACGTGATGGCGGTGAGGCGGCCGTTTCCGGTGTGACCGTCCAGCTGATCGACGCCTCGGGCGCAACGATCGACTCGCAGATCACCGACGCCGACGGTCACTACCTGTTCACCGACGTCGCTCCCGGCACCTACACGGTGCGGATCCCGGCCTCGCAGTTCGTCGCTGGTGCCCCGCTCGCCGGTTTGCACGCGTCGACCGGTGCGGCATCGTCAACGAACCCGAACGACGACGCCGATGACAACAACGACGGCATCAGCGTCGGCACGGCTCGAACGAACGGCATCACGAGCGGTCCGGTGACCCTGGTCGCCAACGTGGAGCCGACCGACGAAGTCGACGAGTCACCGACCGGCTTCGACGATTCGAGCTCGAACCTCACGGTCGACTTCGGCGTCTACCAGGTGTCGCTCGGCGACGAGGTGTGGTTCGACGACGACAACGACGGCATCAAGGACCCGGGCGAGCGTCCTGCCGCCGGTGTCACGCTCGTGCTTCTCGACGAGAACGGGAATCCCGTGCTCGGTCCGGACGGCCAGCCGATGACGCAGGTCACCGATGCAGCCGGTGGCTATCAGTTCACCGGACTGCCCGAGGGCACCTACATCGTGCAGATCCCGGCGTCGAACTTCGCCGACGGTGGTCCGCTCGATGGTGTGGTCACCTCGACCGGCAACAACGTCGCCGGTTCGGCCCCCGACCCCGACGACGACGTCGACGCCGACGACAACGGCAACTTCATCGTCAATGGTGGTGCGCAGTCACGCCCGATCACGATCACGGCCGGCAACGAGCCCGGCGTCGTGTCGAACCCGACCGTCGACTTCGGCTTCACCCCGGACGCCGGCCTCGGCAACCGGGTGTGGTTCGACAACGACCGTGACGGTGTCCAGGATCCGGGCGAGCCCGGCGTCGCTGGTGTGACCGTCGTGGTCACCGACGTCGACTCCGGTCAGGTCGTCGCCACCGTGGTGACCGATCCGAACGGTGGTTGGCAGGTCGATGGTCTGCCGCCGGGCCGTTACACCGTGACGTTCACCGATCCGCAGAACCGTCCGTGGACGATCTCGAACAGCGCGGAAGACGACGCCAGTGACTCGGACGTCTCGGCGACGGGCATGACGGGTGTGACGGTGCTCGATGCCGGCGAACTCGACCTCACGATCGACGCCGGCATCATCAGCCGGACCTCGACGATCGCCTTCACCGGCTCGAACCTCACGACCGGGCTGCTCACCGCGGCACTCACCTTCCTCGTCATGGGCGGCGGCTTCGTGTTCTTCGCCCGACGCCGGGAAGACGATGAGGGTCTCACCCCCGCCGAGGTCCGCAGCGAGTAGCACAACCTCTCCCGTTCTGGAGACAACACGCGCCCTCTCTCCCGTTCTGGAGACGCAGCGCGCTGTTCGCAGCGCGATCAGCCTCCAGAACGAACGGGGCGGCGCGGTGCGCCTCCAGAACGACGGCGGCAACCCGAACGGGGCAACGCGAAGCGTTGCCTCAGTCAAGCTCGGCGAGGACTTCCTCGGTGTGTTCGCCGATGGCGGGGACGGGGCGGCGCGGGGTGAAGACGCGACCATTGAACCGGACCGGTGATGCGACGGTTCGAATGGTCTCGTCGCCGTCATAGGAGTTGTCGTCGGTCTCGATGAAGGTGTCGAGCGCGACCGCCTGGGGGTCTTCGCTGACCTCGGCCATGGTCTGACACGGCGCCCACCAGACGTCGTTGGCATCGAAGGCTGCTCGCCAGTGGTCGAGGGGCTGGGAGCCGAACGCTTCGTCGAGAATGGCGATGAGCTCCGCCCGGTTCTCGACGATCGACCGTGCCGATCCGAACCGCTCGTCGTCGATGAGTCCGGGTTGGTCGATCGCCCGGCAGACCCCGGGAAAGTGGCGGGCGAGCTCGAGGCCGATGAGGTAGAACCACCGACCGTCGCCCGCCTGGTAGCTGTTCACGAGCGGCTGGTCATAGACCGCCCGATCCTTCATGCGGCTGAGGCGGCCGA
>CALLIQ010000120.1 GCA_938008925.1 uncultured Acidimicrobiales bacterium | reverse complement strand
CCAGCGACCCGCCGGCTCGCCCCCTACGTGGTGATCCCGGATTGCATCGGCGAAGTCCGACCGGTACGCGAGCAGGGCATCTCGGTCGTCCCTCGTCTCGAGCGGCACCCGCACGCCGACCTTGCGGGCGAACTCGTCGATCTCTGCACCGTTGGCATGGGCGACGATCTTCGCCTTCTCGCGGCCACCGCCGCGGGGGCCGAGTCGCAGGTCGTCGGAGACCCGAGCCGCCGTCTCGTCGAAGGTGACCCACGAAGCCTGCAGCAGCGCCAGCTTGCGCTCGAACTCGTCGTTCGACATCGATTTCGTCTCGGCGGTCGCCGTGACGCCGGAAACGCCGTAGTAGTCCGTCATGCCGATGCCGGCGACCTCCTCGACGACCTCGAAGTCACCCAACCGAGCGAACTGGTCCCCATAGCCGGCGAGGTCGGCCACCTTGGCGAACCGGACCCGATAGGCGTCGAGCACCTCCAACACGTCATCGCCGGTCTTCGCGCTGCGGTCCCATCCCGGCCAGTCGAACGCGCTGGCGACCACGCGCTTCTTCTTTCCGTGCTCGAGCATCACCCGAATGGGTTTGGCCATGGCAGCGATCGTAGAACCGGCCATTCGACGATGCCTGCGGAACGCCACGGCGTGCCGATCCGGTGAGAATCCCGGGGACGCGCGTGAGGCTCAGCTGTATGTTGCGGCCCGATGCACCCGCAGATGTCCGCCGAGTTCGCTTCGTTGCAGCTGACGCTGGTCGATCGCTTCGTCGAGCTGGGTCTGGGCGGTCATGCCGACGGAATCGACCAGCTCACGAACTTCCAACGCCGGCTCGGCATCGGGACACCAACGGACCCGCCGTCGAACCCAGACTGGATCGATCTCGTCGACCGACTGGCTGCGATTCGGCGCCACGACGATCGCGTCGACGCGCTGATGGACGACTTCGATCGTCGCCCGGCCGCCGTTCCGCAACACATCGTCGATGCATGGCCGACCGTCGGCGTCTTCTCTATCCAGGTCGTCGGCACCGTTGCGCGCACGCACTTCTTCGTCATAGACACCGACGACGAGAGTCCGCTGCACCCCTCGAAGCTCGAGATCCGACGCAGCGAGCTACACGAGGTGCTGTCCGCCGTTCGGTCCGCACACCCCGAACTCACGCACGTCGCCGGCGGATCGTGGCTCTACAGCACGAAGTCCTACGCATCACTCTTCCCCGAGGTCCACGTCAGCAACGCCCAGGCGCGAACAGACCGTCGCACGTTTCGGGGGATGTCGCACTGGGGTCAGTTTCTCGATCACCAATGGGGCATCCGGACGAACCTCGCCGACGAGTTCCGCCGGCGGGTTCGCTCCTGGACAGGTGAGGATCCGTGCTCGTTGTTCCCCATCGACACGCTCGACGTCAGTTCGCCAATCGAGGCCTTTGCTCTCGGTCGAGGTCCGGGTCGACGCAGCTGACCGCCCGCCCTCGGGCCTAGAACTTTCCTTGGTTCACCAACGACGCACCGCGTGGGAGTGGTTCCATGGTGTCCCAGTGCTCGACGATCAGGCCGTCCTCGAGACGGAACAGGTCGAACACTGCGAAGTCTTCTTCGCCGATCTGCACGAGCGAATACGCCACCGCGAAGTTCCCCTGAGCGAGCACCTTGTAGCTGTACTTGTAGACCATCGACGAACCAGCCGCGGCGAGCTCGGCCACGAACGCCCCGAAGCCCTCGAGCCCGTCGCCGACTTGCGGGTTGTGCTGGATGTAGGTCTCGGTGGAGATGAAGTCGGTGAAGTTCTGACCGCCGCCCATCAGCACCTCGTCGACGAACCGCTGGATGATCGCCCGGTTCTCATCGGTCCGATCGAGATCCGCGACCTCGGTGGGTCCATCGATCTGTGAGTGACCCGACACCGTCTCATCGACCCACTCGGCGATCACGTCCCAGTGCTCGACAATCCGGTCGTCGCCGTCGGTGTCGAACATGTCCATCGTGATCCACTTCGCCTCGCCCCCGTTGAGTGACTGCGCAACGTGAACAAAGACGAAGTCACCGTCCTCGATGGCGCGCACGACCTGGATGTCGCGCTCCGGATTGTTCCGGAGGAACGGTTCGAAGAATTCGACGAATCCCTCGACGCCGTCTCGGACCCCCGTCGAGTGCTGGGTGTAGCGCTCGCCCGTGTACTTGGTCACGGCGTCGCGAGCGTTGCCGTCGCGAATGCCCTCCATGTAGAGAGCGATGGCGTTGTCGAGCTTCCTCGTCATTTTCAGACTCCTGTCTTCGCTGAGCTGAGCGCAGCGAACTACGAATACGTACGATTCAACCGAAATCAGGCGCCTCGCAGAATGCCAGAACCCGACAAATGACTTGTCAAAAGCAGACACCGCTTTCGATGGATCCTCCAGCCGAGTCCCAGCCCGAGATCGTTGAGATTCCGTACCAACCGGCCTCCACAGTCCCGATCGAGGTCTTCCCGTTGGCCGAGTTGATCGATCGTCGGGGCGGCGATGAACTCACCAGCCATCAACGTCTCCAGTTCGAGCTCGTCGTGTTGTGCACCGCGGGCAGGGGTCGCCATGAGGTCGACTTCGAGACGATCGACCTCGAACCGGGACGGATCGTCCATGTCCGCCCCGGGCAGGTCTCCCGATGGATCCTCACCCCTCGCTACGACGCACAGCTCTTCCTCCTCCGACCCTCCGGGCGACCCATCACCGCCGGCGGGACCCGAGTGATCGAGCCAGGATCGGGCAGGAGTCACGACCTCGACGAGCTCGCCGCGATGGTCGCTCGGACCGATCGCTCCGACCCGCTCTCGGCCCGAAGCCTCGAAGCCATCCGCGAGCTCGTCCTCGC
>CALLIQ010000119.1 GCA_938008925.1 uncultured Acidimicrobiales bacterium | reverse complement strand
GAGGAAGGACTCGCCGAGCTCGTCCGCCACCGGAACGTCGATGACTTCGCGTGCAAAGGGCAAGAGTTCCGGTTGTTGACCCCGCTGGTTCGCCATGACCGCTGAGTGTAGGGAGCCCGTGTGACGGCGATGTCGATCTCGGCCTGTCCCGCTCGGCTTGCCCCGGCCCCGTTGCTCAGGCTGGGGGCGATGACAGGCCGGCGATGAACGCGTCGATGTCGGAGGTGACCTCGTCACAGCCGAACTCCGCTGGGTTCCGACCGGTCGTGCCGGCGCCGCCGACGGCGATGTGGACGTGGGGGTCGGCGGCACGAATCGCTTCGACCGTGTCGTTGATGATCGCTGCCGCCGCCGTGCCCGGCTCGGTGCTGATCCGAGCCGTGATCGCAACGGCTCGCAGATCGACGTCGTCCGGTCCGGCCGCTCGAATGACATCGGCGAACGAGACGGGCGGGGTGTTCGCACCCAGATCGATGGCGTCGAAACCGTTGGCTCGAAGCATGTCGCTGAGGATCGCTGGGCCGAGGGCGTGCATGTCGCCGCTCGGCGCGCCGACGATGATCGAGCCGTGCGTGACCGGGGCTCGCCGAATGAAGGGGCCGAGCCGTGCCACCACGACGGATGCGGCGGCCGTCGCCTGGTGCTCGTCGAGCACGGACAGCTCGCCGGCTCCCCATCGTGCGCCGATCGAGTGAAGGCTCGGAACGATCAGGTCGCGCAGGATGCTCGCTGCGCTCTTCCCGGCGCCGAGCTCGTCGTGGACGATGCGCCAGACGGCGGCGTCGTCGTGAGCGACGAGGCGTTCTTCGAAACGACGCTGGCGCTCGGCCGGGTCTGGCATGGCGCCGTCGGTGTACGCCGAGAGGGCCTCGGGTGTGATCTCCCACCCCCGTTTGGTTCGGGTGGCATCGAGGCGGCCGTTGCGCACGTGGCGATAGACCGTCATGTAGTGCACGCCGAGCTCGTCGGCTGCCTCTTGCAGCGTAAACGACGACGTCGGGCCCATGGGCCCGACGTTATCGGTCACGCTGGATTGGATCGGCCAAAGCGACCGAGGGTCCGGTCACACTCGACCGGACGGTCGTTCGTCAGCGGCGGCGACGACGACGTTTGGCATCGATCTGGCGAGCGGTCTTGACGACGCCCTCCAGTCGATCCTTCATCTGTTCTTCGGCCTCGTTGTGATCGAGATCGAGTTCGGCAGCGAGTGCCTCGAGTACGGCACTGACGCTGACGCCTTGTTCGGCGGCGAATCCGTGCCACTGATCATGCGCGTCGTCACTGACGTACGCATGCAATGCTTTGCGACCGGTGTCTTCCGACATCGTGCGCCTCGTTTCTTCTGGGTTGGCGGCGGTTGTCCATCCACCCCATCGGCGCCACTCCAGCGACCATGAGGACTCACGTGACCTTCTTCAGCAAAGTCGGTGGTCCTCGTGGCACACACGTCTCGCCGATCTTGATCAGAGGCGATCAATCTCGGCGAGTTCAGCGACCCTCCACGGGAAGATGAAGCTTTCTTCAGCTCCCCAATATACGCCGCGTGACCCTGCCGAGTGCGCCATGGTCAGGATTGTCGCTGGAACTACTCGAATCGACTAGCTCGATGTGAGGAGCCTGATCTGCCATCGCGGCCAGCACTTCTTTGGCTGATGGGTTGACCATGAAGGTCTTGCCGACGGCCACCGTCGGGACGACCTCGTTGCCGTCGGCGACCGACCGGACGAATGCGGCAGCATCGGGGTCTTCCCAGATGTTGCGCTTGTCCATCGGCACGCCGGCCTTCTTCAGCGAGCGGTCGAGCGACATGCAGAACGGGCAACCGGGGCGCCAATAGACCGACACGGCATCGTCGGTGGTCGGGACATAGGAGGTCGATTCAGCCATGCCTCCATCAACCCCCGTCCGTGTTGTTGTGTTCCCGCGCACTGCGGTCCGGGCCACTGTCTTCCCGGCGACTGTCTTCCCGGTCGCTGTGCTCTCGAGCGCCGACGAGTGGCGAGGTCACGACCTCGTGGCGTTCGATGTATGCGGTCACGAACCCGCCGGCCGTTGCAACGAACGGAAGCGCCAAGAGTGCACCGGCGGCGCCGAACAGCGATGTGCCGGCGAGCACTGCGAAGATCGACACGGCGGGATGCAGGTCGAGGGTCTGGGCGGTGATGCGGGGCTGGAGGATGTAGTTCTCGACCTGTTGGTAGACCACGACCGCGACGATGACCCAGACAGCCTTCGACGGATCGACACCGACCGCCACGAGCACAGGGAGCACGCCGGCCAGGTAGGTGCCCAGCGTCGGGATGAACTGCGAGATGATGCCGACCCAGATCGCCAGAGCGACCGCTGACGGCAGACCGAGGACCGTGAAGACGATCCAGTGGAAGATGCCGCTTGCGAGCGCGAGGAGGAAGCGGGAGGAGATGTACGCGCCGGTCTTGTTCACGGCGAGCTCCCACACCCGCAACACCTCGACCTGGCGTGTCGGCGGGAGCATCGAACAGATCACGCGTCGAAGACGCGGTCCGTCTGCGGTGAAGTAGAAGGTGAACAGGGCGATCGTGAGCGCCTGGAACAACACGTTCGCGACGGTCGTGCCCGCACTCAGCAGTTGGTCGGCCACTTGGGTGGCGTACCCGCCCACATCACCGTCGGACTGGAAACGCTCGACCAGCTCATCGACGTCGACCTCGATGCCGAAGCGATCGAGCAGGAAGGTCCTGCCTCCCTCGAGATAGCCCGGCAGGTTGCTGATGAGGTCCGTGAGCTGGGTCGCGACGAGCTGACCCATCGCGGTGAGGAAAGCGATGACGGCGAGGACGCCGCCGAGCAGGCTCAGCGCGGTGGCGGCGCCGCGACCGAGCCCTCGGCGTTGGAGCCGATCGACGAGAGGCTCGAGTGCGAACGACAAGAACAGGGCGATGGTGAGCTGAACCAGCAGGCCGCGCAGTTCGCGGGCGACGATCAGGGACAGCCAGAGCCCGACCAGGATGGTCCACCACAACACGATGGCTCGCCGAACCCACGGCGGGATCGTGGCCTGGTGGGACCCACCGACAGCGCTGTCGTTCGTGCTTTCGTCATCGAGCCCACCCTCGCTGGGGCGACTCTCGTCGGTCACCGGGGCGATCCTGGCAGCACCGGCCCGCGGGCCGCGACCTCCGGCATCCGCGACAACGGATCGAGGCGTCCCCACTGATCCGGCAGGGTCAGCGCTCGGCCAAACTGCTCGGCGGAGATGGTTCCGACCTCGAGGCCCGTCGTGGGGTCGTGCACGACGACCATCGATGGTTGGAGATCGCCGAGGCGCTCGGTGACCCGAGCCAGCGGTTCGGTGCTCCACGCCCGCGGAACGTCCTCTGCGGACACGGCGAATGCCTCGACCCGTGCGGTGGAGGTGGTGAACGGGTCGAGTCCGGCGAGTTGGGCCGGAATCACGTAACCGACCGGTGTGTGATCCCAGTGGGTCAGCGGCGTGGCGACGTTCGGATTCGCCGACGTGGCCGCAAGGAACTGGGCGACCGGGAGGGCGGCGGGCAGCGAGGCCGGGTGACTCGACATGAGCTCGCCGACGGTGACCTCGTTCAGCCGCCCGCGGATGGCAGCGCCGATGACCTCGGAGCGGGCTGCGACGATCAGGAAGAGCCCCATGATGATGACCGAGACCCAGCCGACGCCGATGGTCGACACCGCCACCGCAACGGCGCCGGCAGCGACCAGGACGAAGCCGAGGAGAAGGCCGCAGCGAGCTGAGATGAGGCGGGCTGCTTCGGCATCACCCATGCGCTTCCACAGCCCGGCGGTGAGCACCCGTCCACCGTCGAGTGGCGCGGCAGGGAACATGTTCGAGATCGCCAACAGAAGGTTGATCGCGGCGAGCCAGGCGAGGACGACGGGGATGAGCAGCCAGTCGGTCAGTCGATTGGCGGCGAAGGTCAGGCCGGCGAAGAGGCCGGCGAGCAGCGCGCTCGCCGCCGGGCCGGCGGCGGCGATCTGAAACTCCGCTCGTGGCGTCGGCGCCTGTCGAACGAGCTTGGCGACGCCGCCGAGCAGCCACAGCGTGATGCTCATCGTCTCGACGTCGTGCCGCTTGGCGACCATCGCGTGTCCGAGCTCGTGGCCCAGGATCGAGACGAGGAAGAGTGCTGCGCTCGCAACCGCAGCGCCGAGGCGGGCGGCGGTCGACGTGTCGGGGTGCACCGATGGCAGGATCTGGAACGCGAGCGACCACACGACGAAGGCAGCGACGACGAGCACGCTCAAGTTGATGTCGAACGGAATCCCGAACAGGCGTCCGACACGAACGGTGGTCGGGAAGCGACGGCGGCCCGATCCGACGTCCGGCGCGGACGATTTCGGTGGTGACGGCGTCGTGATGGTCGGCATTGCGTTCATGGCTGATCGCCAGTGTGGCAGCTCTCGCTACTCGTTGAAGCGCACCAGCCCACCGCCGTCCAACACGATGTGCTGGCCGGTGATCCACGAACCGGTGTCGGCAGCGAGATAGAGAGCGGCGCCGGCGATGTCCTCGACTTCGCCGAGCCGCTTGAGCGGGTACATCTGCGCGACCTGCTCGCCCGCTTCGCCCTCCCAGAGCATGCGGGCGAAGTCGGTCTTGATGAGACCCGGGCAGATCGCGTTGACCCGAACCTTTGGCCCGAGTTCGGCGCCGAGCTGCTGGGTC
>CALLIQ010000118.1 GCA_938008925.1 uncultured Acidimicrobiales bacterium | reverse complement strand
CGGTCTGGTCGGCGGGATCGGCACCGTCAACGGCGAGCTCTTCCCCGAGGGAGTGCGGGCGTCCGACCACGACGTGCAGGCGGTCGTCGTCTCCTATGACTACATGGTGCTCGCCGGTACGCAGGGCCTGCAGAATCACCGTAAGAAGGACCGACTCTTCGAGCTCGCCCACGAACTCCGTCTGCCCGTTGTGCTCTTCGCCGAAGGCGGCGGAGGCCGCCCGGGCGACACCGACGGCATCGGGGTGGCCGGGCTCGACTGTCTGGCGTTCGCCCTCTTCGGTGAGCTGAGCGGGCTCGTTCCCCTCATCGGGATCAACGGCGGCTACTGCTTCGCCGGCAACGCAGCCCTGCTCGGCTGCTGCGACGTCGTGATCGCGACCGAGGACTCGAACGTCGGCATGGGCGGGCCGGCGATGATCGAGGGCGGTGGGCTCGGCGTGTTCCATCCGAGCGAGGTCGGTCCCGTCACCGATCAAGCCCCGAACGGGGTCATCGACATCGTCGTCGCCGACGAGGAAGAGGCGGTGGCCACCGCCAAGCAGTACCTGTCGTACTTCCAGGGGCCCATCCCTGATTGGGAGGCCGCCGACCAGCGACGTCTCCGTCACGTCATCCCGGAGAACCGTCTGCGGATCTACGACGTGCGAGAGGTGATCGACACGATGTTCGACGCCGGTTCGGTGCTCGAGCTGCGTCGGCACTTCGGGCTCGGCATGATCACCGCCCTCGCCCGCATCGAGGGTCGTCCGGTCGGCGTCGTGGCGAACAACCCGACCCACCTCGCCGGCGCCATCGACTCAGACGGGGCCGACAAGGCCGCTCGGTTCATGCAGCTGTGCGACGCCTTCGATCTGCCCATCGTCTTCCTGTGCGACACGCCGGGGATCATGGTGGGCCCCGAAGCCGAGAAGACGGGTCTCGTTCGCCATGCCAGCCGCATGTTCGTGACCGGTGCCGGTCTCGACGTGCCCGTGTGCACGATCGTGCTGCGAAAGGGCTACGGCCTGGGCGCTCAGGCCATGGCCGCAGGCGGGTTCAAGTCGAATCTGTTCACGGTGGCCTGGCCCACTGGCGAGTTCGGCGGCATGGGGCTCGAGGGTGCGGTGAAGCTCGGCTATCGCAACGAGTTGGCGGCCATCGAGGACCCGGCCGAGCGGTTGGCGTCGTTCGAGCAGCGGGTCGAGTTCATGTATCAGGTCGGCAAGGGCGTGAGCATGGCCGATCACTTCGAGATCGACGACGTGATCGACCCCGTCGACAGCCGCCGCTGGATCACCACCGCATTCGCCTCAGCGCCCCCGGCCCCGGCCCGAACAACCAAGAAGCGGCCGAACATCGACACCTGGTGACCGATACCTGGTGATCGATACCTGGTAGGCCCCTTGAAACCGGCGTTCTGCCGCTGATTCCGGGGGTACCCCGAGGCGCCCCCTAGTGATTCCCCGACAGACCCGGGGAACCCCCGATTCAGGAATTCGGGCACGGTCTTAGTTTCTCTCCTAACGCAACGGACACCCACCGAACGGGCCCGGAAGCGTCAACCAAACAACTAGGGGAGAAACCACAATGACCATCGAATTCACCACTCGCAGCCAGAACGAAAACACCATCGAGACCCAGGCTCCCGCCGCCACCTGCGGCGCCTTCTGGGCCACCGTGACCGATCACGACGGCCCCGCCACCATCTCCTTCGACCGCTGCGTCGACTGGCTCCTCGACCTCCACCAGTCCACCACCGACGCCAGCCTCCGCCTCCTCATCACCGAGGTCCTCGACGACCTTCGTGACCTCGGCCCCGTCGAAGGCGAGTTCGAAGACCTCGTCCTCGGCGCTCTCGCCTCGGTCGAAGTCGCCTACGAGATCGTGATGGGCCGGTGAGCGCCCTCCCGATCGACCTGCCCGCCGGACTGGTCATCGACCTCCGGGACCGGGCCTCCGCACCCGCCAAGCTCGAGGCAGTCCAGGCCAAGCCAGCCAAGCTCGAGGCAGTCCAGGCCAAGCCAGTTCTGTCAGACGCAGTCCAGGGCGAAACCGTCCACTCGACCTCGATCGTCAGCGACCCGATCATGAGCGCCTCGATCGCCGAACTGGTCGCCGACGAAGCCGATCTCAGCTACCAGGCGTACCTCGGGGATCTGCACCCCGCACACGCCATGCGACTCGCCGCCATCTCGGCCGAACTCGATCGGCGGTGGTCCACCTTCGCCTGATCCTCACTCAGATCTCCCAGATCTCCCCACATGGAACGAGCACCCATTCCGCAGTTGTCTCCCCTTGACTGCGGCGGTGGGTGCTCGCTTCGCGTTCGGTGACAGGTGCGCCCCGGAGCGTGAAATCCGGCTCGTTCAGAAAGAAACCTTTGCCCCTGACCGGAGGGGGAGCGGAAAAAGTCTCTAGGCTGTTGTTCGACCCGGAGTTCTTCGGGTCGCAAACATTACGCAAGGAATCTCAATGCACACCGGAACCGTCAAATTCTTCAACGCCGAAAAGGGCTACGGGTTCATCTCCCGTACCGACGGCGACGATGTGTTCGTTCACTACTCGAACATCGATGGGAGCGGCTACCGCTCCCTCGAAGAGGGCCAGAACGTCGAGTTCGAAATCGGCCCCGGCCGCAAGGGTGACGAAGCCCTGAAGGTGCGAGTCATCTGATTCGCCCGGTTCGGCCCGTCTCGGCGGTTCCGAATCGATCAACAACCGATCGTGATCGACGCTGGTGTTCCCAGGAACGCTGTCGCGGCGGTCAATTCGTTTCGCCGGATGCGGAGGCCGCGTGTCTCCGCATCTGTCGTTTTCCCCTCGCGGAGCGATTGACCGCCAAATCGGCCTAGCGGAGCGATTGACCGCCACTTCTGGCGGCGAACCGCTCCACCGCGGCGTCTCGGGCGTCAGCCGATGTAGCGGATGTTGTCGATGATCGTCGCGATGCGGTCGAGGGCTTCGGCGCTCGCCGGTCGGGCGACGGTGATCGTCAGTTCGTGGAGGGCGTCGTCGCCATAGACCAACACGATCGCCTGGTCGACGAGGAGCTGTCCGTCGATCGCGGTCGCCAGACGCAGCGACACGCCGTCGCGGCCGTCGACCGTGATCACCTCGGCGCTGGTGACTTCGCCACCGCCGTTCAGTGTCTGGGTCGAGTAGATCTCGGCGAGGTTGGCCGGGCTCGGGGCTGATGCGATGGGGTAGCGGATGGCGAGCACGTTGTCGGTGCGGTCCGAGCCGGTGTTGAAGTTGAAGCCGATGTAGTCGAAGTCGGCTTGGTCGACGAGCTGTTCGAGGGCGAACAGGCCGGCTCGACCTGCCTCATCAACGTCCAAAGCATCGGCCTGCGCGCCAAAGGGCGCGGTCGAGTCGATCTCGTCGAAGCTCTCCGGGATGACGAAGCGCAAGCCCTCCCCGGCCTCCTCGGTGCGGATCTCGACGTAGCCGGCGGGCGTGGCCGCTGGCTCTGTGACGGCCGTGGTTGCCGCCGTTGTCGATTCGGTCGTCGGTTGGGTGCTCGTCGCGCCAGATTCGGTGGTCGGCGCAGCCGCACTACCGAGGGTCGACGCGGTCGCCGCGTTCGCAGCGGTGCTCGACGATGGGGCCGTTGACGCCGGGGCGGCGTCGTCAGTAGCCGGGAGTGTGTCGGCGATCGCGTCGCTGCCGCCACAGGCGGCGAGGGTCAGCGCGGCAGCGGAGGCGGCGAACGCACGACGGAGTCCGGAGTGTCCAGGTGTACCCATCAGGCTCCATCGGCAGCCGCCCATCCTCATTGAAC
>CALLIQ010000117.1 GCA_938008925.1 uncultured Acidimicrobiales bacterium | reverse complement strand
GTGGAGCCATGTGGAACGGTGCGAGTAGGCAACGCCCTTCGGATTGCCGGTGGTACCGCTCGTGTAGCACATGGCCGCGGCGGCCCGTTCGTCGAGCTCCGGGTAGTCGAACCCTGGTTCCTCGGCCGCCAGCAGGGTCTCGTAGTCGAGCGTCTCGCCGAGACCGGACACGTCGGCGCCTTCGTCGCCGCCGCACACGATGATCGTCTCGACCGTGGTGAGCTCGTCGCTCACCCGGGCGAGCAACGGAGCGATGGAGGCGTCGACGATGATCACCTTGTCTTCGGCGTGGTTGATCACGTACGACAGCTGCTCGGGGAACAGGCGAATGTTGAGCGTGTGGAGCACCGCTCCCATGCACGGGATGGCGAGGTACGCCTCCATGTGCTGCTGGTTGTTCCACAAGAAGGTGCCGACCCGGTCACCTTCTTCGACCCCGAGACGACTGAGTGCAGCCGCGAGCTGATCAGCTCGATCGCCGATCTCGGCGAAGGTGGCACGCTGCAGCTCGGCGTCGGGTCCGTGGTAGGTGAGGACCTCCGACGATCCGTGATGTGTTCTGCCGTGACGGAACAGCTGGGTGATCGTCAACGGATAATCCTGCATCGTGCTCTCGATCATCCCCAGAGCGTGCCCGGGACGCGACGCGAGCTCAAGTCGACGGGTTGGAGTCGGTGCGCTCGCGCGGGTGCGCAACCAACCGGTTCGCGCCATGATCCCCTTCATGATCATCGTCACGGGGACCATCTCGATCGCTGAACAGGACCGGGCGTCCTTCTTGGAAGGGTGGGAGGTCATGCGAGCCGCCACGCTTCGAGAAGACGGCTGTCGCGCCTACGACGTCTGGCAGAGCCGGTCGAACGAGAACGACTTCCGCCTCTATGAGGAGTGGGATTCGATGGAGCATCTCCAGGCGCACTTCGACTCCGAGCACATGGCCACATGGCAGGCCGTGAGTGCGGACTTCAGCGCAGAACGAGACATCTCGATCATCGAGACGGCATCGGTTCAGAGCTTGTGACCAACCGTGGCTTCGACACGCTGACCCGTCGATCCGCCGACCTCGAGTTCACCGCCCTCGCCGCCGGACCTGTCGATGGCTCGCTCGTCGTCTTCTTGCACGGGTTCCCCGATGGGCCCGAGACCTTCGCCAACCAGCTGACGGCTTTCGCAGCGGCTGGATATCGAGCGATCGCTCCGACGCTTCGTGGCTACGAGCCATCGTCGGTCCCCGCTGACGGCAACCACTCACTCATTGCGCTGGCAGACGACGTCGTCGGCTGGCTCGACCACCTCGGTGCGCAGACCGCCGATCTCGTTGGCCATGACTGGGGAGCGGCGATCACCTACACCGCGGCTGGCCGGCATCCCGATCGATTCACCAGTGCCACCACGATGGCGGTTCCGCCCCTGCCGCGGATTCCCCAGGCGGTGCGGCGAGTGCCAAAGCAGCTGGTGCTCTCCTGGTACATGACCTTCTTCCAGCTGCGCTGGATCTCGGAGCGGGCGGCGAGGGCTCGAGATCACGCCTTGATCGCGTGGTTCTGGCAACGCTGGTCGCCCGGCTACACGCTCGACGACGATGCCTGGATGGGCTTGCAAAGGCGCTTCGCCGAACCCAGCGTGCTCACGTCGACCCTCCGCTACTACCGGCAGAACGCCACACCGTTGTTGCTGCTGGGGCTCAAGACGAACGAGGCGATGGATCTGACGACGGTCGGGGCGCCGACCTTGGTCCTTCACGGATCCGACGATGGGTGCATGACACCGAAGCTGTTCAGCGCCGTGCACGACATCGCCGTCGAGGCGGGTGACTTTCCCGGGGGCTTGCGCCGCGAGGAGGTGTCGGGCTGCGGGCACTTCCTGCACCTCGAACAGCCGGACGAGATCAGCGAGCGCATCCTCGACCACATCGTCACATCGCTCGCTGCAGAGAATAGGAGCGCTGCAGGGGAGTAGGCGCGAGGCGGCCTTCCGCGACGTCACACTCGGGCCGAAGTGTTGCGCCAAGCGCCAAGCCGTGGTGGTCGTGACTCTGCGCGGCTGTCAGGTGGTGAGTTGGTGGAGCCGCTCCGCAATCGCATCGATCGTCGGGCGCCCAGCGGCGACCTCAATCACGAGGTCGTAGACGTCGTCGTTGCTTGCGCGTGAGACTTCGATGCCGTTGATCTCGAGAAAGACGGCGGTGCTCAACCATCCGAGGCGCTTGTTCCCATCGATCAGCGCGTGGTTCGTCACGATCGATTGGAGGAGGGCGGCGGCTTTGGCCCAGATGTCGGGGTAGGCGTCGTCGCCGAAGGCGGTCGTTTGGGGGCGTGCGACGGCCGAACCGAGCAGACCGAGATCGCGTATCGGTGCTGGGTCGCCGAGGAGGGCGACGGCGAGACCGTTGACGTCGTCGAGATCGAGAAACTCGATGGGTTTGTTCACTCGCCGAGGCGACGCAGGGCGTCGCTGTGTGTGTCCATGATGAGCTGGGTAGCGCTGGAGACACGGTCGCGGTGATCACTGCGTGCGACGAACTCTCGGACGGCTCGGCGAGCCGCTTCCTGCATCGAGATTCCCTCGGCCTCAGCGCGTGCCTTGAGGGCCGCTTGCTCGGCCTCGGTGAGTCGGAGTGTCATCGCCATTCCCGAATGGTATCAGTTCGATACCTGTGGCGCCGAACTGACGCACTTGCTGGCGCAGTTGGAGGTGGCATGGCCACGAACGTCGAGGACGTCGGTTCACCGGGGTCCACGGGCTCAAGTGCGAGCGAAAACAGGTCGATCCTGATCATGTGCTTGAACCGACCTTCGCCGAGCGGGCACGAACGGCGTTGCTCGAAGCGACCCATGCGTCGTTCGCCTCCGTCGACACCGACGGGCGACCCGTCGTCGCGACCGTCCCCATCGTCGATGACGGCGAGGGAGCACCGGTCACGGTCGTGTCGAATCTGCACACGCACGCCGTTCGGGCCAGGCAGGACTTCCGAGCCGGCGCATCGATCGGCGATCGACTGCTGATCCAGGGCGACCTGACGCCCGTTCCCGGCATGCAGCAGCTGCAGCTCCAAGGCCGGTTCCTGCAACGACACCCCAATCTGGCGGTGAAGGTCGACTCGCTCGACTTCTCTTGGCTTCGCCTGGTGCCGAAGCGTGTCCGCTGGATCGATGATCTCGGCGACGATCAATGGCTTCGCCCCGACGACCTCGCCGGCGCCGAACCCGATCCGCTCGCCGCTCACGACTCAGACATCGCACGAGAGGTCGCCGATCGTCTGGGCGACGAGTTGCTGTTGCTCGCCAAGACGCTCGGCGGTCGCTGGCTGGCATCGGAGGCGACGCTCGACCGAATCGATCGCTACGGACTCGTCGTGTCGGTCACGGAGCCGGACGGCACTCGCGACAGCCGCATCCCGTTCCCCGTTCGCATCGACGAGCCCGAAGAGATCCACGCCGCCGTGGCAGCGCTCGTTCGAGCCGCCCGTTCAGCCCCTGGAGCAACCGAACTCGCCGCCCACCCCGATGCCGGCGCGATCGCAGCACCCATCACGTTCGTTCCGCCGAAGCCCTCATCCTTCGATCCGACGAGCCTGCTGGACGCCGTAGAACGCGACGGCGGCGGCGGAGCCGACGTTGATGGAGTCGACGGTGCCGCTCATGGGGATAGAGACGCGCAAGTCGGGTCTCGCCCGGCCAGCGGCGGATCGCTCTTCGATGCTCTCGAGGACGCCGGCCGTCAGACCCGGGCCCTCGGCCCCCAAGATGATGGCGACCTTTTCGTCAGCATCGAGGACGAGCTCCGGGAGGGGAAGCGCATCGGCAGCGGGCGTGAGAGCGAGCAGACGGAAGCCGGCGTCACGGACGACGTCGAG
Organism: uncultured Acidimicrobiales bacterium; assembly: GCA_938008925.1. Taxonomy (GTDB): domain Bacteria; phylum Actinomycetota; class Acidimicrobiia; order Acidimicrobiales; family SZUA-35; genus CALEWY01. The sequence goes on along the minus strand of CALLIQ010000117.1, from coordinate 243 downwards.
GCCTTCGGGGAACGCCGGAAGGACGGCGTAGGGGAGCGAGTAGGCCTCACCCATGGAGACACGGCCGGCTCGCCGGTAGAGCGGGTCGCTGCAGGTGGGGTCGATGAGGAACGCCTCGACGCCGAGACCGGCAGCGCATCGCAGGATCACGCCCAGGTTGGTGGGGTTGTTGGTGTTCTCGCAGACGAGGATGGTTCGGACATCGGCGAGGACCTCTGAGGGTTCCGGTACGCGTCGACGGTG
>CALLIQ010000116.1 GCA_938008925.1 uncultured Acidimicrobiales bacterium | reverse complement strand
CGCAACCACTGCCGCTCGTTCGTCTCGAACTGTGGCCATGCGACCGACGCTGAACCGTTCGGATCGGCCGAGCGGGCGAAGCTCGTCCAGTAGTTCCGCATCTCCGCCGCGAGCACCTTGTCGTCGTCGGTGAGCGGGAGGATCGGGACGTTGGCACCGTGCACGAACGGCAACTCGGCAGCGTGGAACGCCCCGGCGGTTTGGGTCGGGCTCGGGGGCACGCGGGCGAAGTGATAGAGCCACGTCGGATGACCGGCGTCGGCGTGATGGCGCGCGTACCAGTACGCCCGGGCGCCGAACATGTGGTCGCCCATGAAGTCGAGCGCGGCGCCGTCATCGCGACGTTCGAGTCCGGGGTAGAGCTCGACGAGCCTGGCGAGGTCGTCGCCGAACGCACCGGCCATCTCGGCCTGGATGGCGTCGTCCGGAGCCGGCTGATGCCGGTACTCGACCATCACGCCGCCGAGGGCCCCCAGCAGCAGCGTCGCCTCGTCGGCGTTGGAGCCGATCACGAAGGGCACCGGCGCTTGGCGACCGGCGGCGAACGCAGCCAGCGGTGACTCGGGAAGGACGTGGCCGTCGATCACTGGGAAGTGGTCGGCCAGACGGGGAGCCGCCCGGACCAAGGCATAGAGCTCGTCTGCGGACAGCTCACGCAACCGCGGGAGCTGATCGGGGCCGGTGATGCCAAGTGCGTTCGCAAAGGTGACACTCGTGTCTTCCGCCGCGTCGTAGTTGAGGAAGGGCCGGCGCAGATGGATCATCTGCCCGCTGTTGGCCGGACTCTGGGCGATCGCACGATGGAACAGGCCACGCGCCAACGGCGACGTCATCAGGTGCATGACCGATTCGCCGCCGGCCGACTCGCCGAAGATCGTGACGTTGTCGGGGTCACCGCCGAACTCGGCGATGTTGTCGCGCACCCACTCGAGCGCTGCGATCTGATCGAGGGTGCCGTAGTTGCCGGCCACACCGTGCTCGGATTCGGCGCCGAGTTCAGGGTGCGCGAAATAGCCCATCAGCCCGAGGCGGTAGTTGATCGAGACGGTGACGACACCCAGCTCGGGGAGGGCGTTCGAGGCGTAGAACACCTCGGATCCGCTGCCGTCCTGGTGGTCGCCTCCGTGGATCCACACCATCACGGGCAGCTTCGCCGCGGAGTCGACCTGCGGCGTCCGCACATTCAGGTAGAGGCAGTCCTCTGACTCCTTCGGCTTCGGAGCGCGCGCGAACAGCGCCTTGGTCGCCCTCGTCCTGGCGTTGTTCCAGCCCTGGCCGTCGACGAGACTGTTGAAGAACGTCTCGATCATGGTGGCCCGCTGCATGGCGATCGGGCTGTCCTTGGTGGTCTTGCGAACTCCCGACCACGGCTCGACCGGTTGGGGAGCTCGCCAGCGACGGTCACCGACCGGCGGCGCGGCGTACGGCACGCCACGGAACACCGCGACGCCACCCTTCGCCTTCCACGCTCCGCTGATCGTTCCGGCTGTGGTGCGCACCTGCGGTGCTTCATTCCTGGCCATCTCGTCTCCTGTCCCCCGAATCGAGTGACCAGAAACTAGCCGTCGGGCCCTACTTCTTCTTCTTTGCCTTCCTCGGCTTCGGCTTCGGCTTCGACTTCGGTGCTGGCTTGGCGACGCCGGTGACCGACATGAGCTCGGCCAACTCGACCTCGACACTGTCGGCCATCGACCACAGATCGGGGACGAGATCGCGATCGCTGACGAACCCGAAGTCGAGCATGCCGTTGGTCGACTGGACGGTGATGTTGAGACCGACGCCGTCGACGATTGCCGACACGGGGAAGTTCGCTTCGATCCTGGCACCGGCCAAGTAGAGGGGAACGGGCGGGCCGGGGACGTTCGACACCACGACGTTGAACGGGAGGTTGACCCGATCGGCCAACCGGGTCGACGCGATCAACCGAGCGGCGAGCGCCGACACGGCGGGCGGTGCCACCTGGGTCAGGTCGGTCAAGATGTCGGCCGGCATGGCGTTGTGGTTCTCCTTCGCCACCCGCATGCCGTCGTGGATTGCCTCGAGCCGTTCGACCGGATCATCGAGGTGGGTCGCGAGGGTGGCGACGGTGCCCGACACGAAGTTGCCGACGTCGTTCTCCTGGCCTTCCTTGCGGACCGACAACGGCACCATCGCTGCCAACGGACGCTCGGGAATCCCGCCGTTGTCGTCGAGCCACGTGCGCAGCACCCCAGCGACGAGACCGAGCACGACGTCGTTGACGGTGAGGCCGACCGCGTTCTTCACGGCCTTGACGTCGTCGAGCGAGACCGATGCGTGCGCCCAGCGCCGATGAGGACCGATCGCCTTGTTGAACGGCGTGGACGGCGCCGACAAGCGAGGCGACGAGATGAGATCGCGAGTCGACTCCGAACCCGTCGAGGTCGGACCAGCAGCGGACAGGAGCCCACCGAGCACGGGCAGCGTTTTGCCGATCGAGATTCCGGCGCGAGCGAGCCGGATCGGTGAGGTCGCCAGCGTCACCAGTGCCCTGGAGAGGACGTCCTCCGGCGTGTCGAGGCTCCCCGGCTTGTACGGGGCGACCTCATCAGGAACGGGGATGGCCGGGTCGAGGTCGACGATGGTCGACAACAGTTCGACGCCCGAGATGCCGTCGATGGCTGCGTGATGGATCTTGGTCAGGATGGCGATGCGTCCGTCGCCGAGGCCGTCGACGACGTAGCTCTCCCACAGGGGACGTCGCCGATCGAGCGGACGGGCATGGATGCGAGACACCAGCTCGGCGAAGGCCTCGCGGTCGCCGTCGCCCGGTACTGCAACGTGGCGGAGGTGGTAGTCGATGTCGAAGTCGGCGTCGTCGACCCAGTAGGGCCGGTCGAGGCCGAGCGGCACTTCGACGATTCGACGGGTCAAGGGAGCCAGCGCGTCGATGCGCGACAGCAGGTGTCGGCGGTAGCGCTCGAAGGTCCACGCCTCGGGGGCGGTGGACGGATCGATCACCAGCACACCGGTGATGTGACCGACGGTGGTCGGCCCTTCCATCGACAGGAACGATGTGTCGAGTCCCGTGAGTTGTTCCATCAGCGCTTCCGCCTCGCTCGTGTTCCCGCTCGTCTTGTCGTCTTGTCGTCTTTCGGGCCCGCTCCGCCAGCACCCCGCAGCTCAGTCGCCGCCCGGATACATCCAGCCCGCAGCCCGAGGCGTTTCGAAGGGTCGCCACTTGCCCGGCGTCTGAGCCAGACGATCGGCGAGCACGAGACCGACCGAGGTGTTGACCCCGAGCCCGACGTGGCTGCCCCACACCTCGATGTTCTCCGCCCGCTCGCCCGGCGACTGCACGCAGCTCTCCCACGACACCACGCCGTCGGTCTTGGTGAAGACCGAGGTCGACGGCACGGGAATCTGGTCGAGGTCGACGTTGTCTTGATCTCGGATGAAGTCGTTGCGCTCTTTGAGGTAGTCCCAGAGCGGGGTGAGCGCCGAACGCTCGCTGCTGGCGAAGTTGAACGGGCTGCCGAGGCTGATCACCTGCTCGACGAGGGCGGGGTGTTCCTGGGCGACGAGGCGGGCGTAGACGCCACCGAGCGACCAGCCGACGATCGGGACCGGGCCCTCGGCCCGGTCGGCCATCTCCGAGAGGAGGTCGTAG
>CALLIQ010000115.1 GCA_938008925.1 uncultured Acidimicrobiales bacterium | reverse complement strand
CGCTGCTCCTGCCCGCGGGGGGAACCGGCACCCGCGACGTCATCGACGCCACCTTCGAACGCAACGGGTTCGTGGCGGTGTCGGCCCTGTTGGCTCCGTCGGGAACCGATCGGCGAATGGCGATGGCGATCATGGGCGCCGGCGCCACGATCGTGCGAGCTGAAGCCGCCGCCGACCACGTGGCGGCCGAGCGCCTGTTCGTCGTCGACGTGGCCTGGGACACCGAGCCCACGACGCCGACGATGTTTCGCCAACCGGTGCGGGTGGCCTGGAAAGGACGCAAGCCATCGAGGCCCGTCGCCGACGTGTTGGCCGCGATGCGCTCTGCCGGACCCGGCTGAGCCTGACCGCGGCTATTCGCCCTGGGCCACGGCCTGGCTCTCGTCGTAGGAGATCACGGGGTACTTCGCCGGGTGATCGTCATCGACGCAGGTCGGGATCGGTTCCATTGGGTAATCGCCGTTGGCGTTGAAGAAGAACGGGATCGAGTAGCGCGACGACGCACCATCGCCGTTGGCGAAGTGGCGGACGCTCAGATACCGATCGTTCGTCCACTGCTTGAGCAACTCACCGGAGTTCACGACGAACGCGTTCTCGACCAACGGCGCCTCGATCCACCGTTCGCGGGGATGGCTGTAGATCGTGAGGCCGGGGCTGTCTTGGAGCAGGAGCGTGAAGAACGTGGTGTCGACGTGTGGTGCGATCCCGAACTCGCCATCGTCGGTCCGGAGGCCGTCGTCGGGCGGGTAGTGCGTCATACGCAACCGCCAGAACGGGTGGGTGAAGCCCTCTGCGAAGTAGTCGCGCTCCATCCCGAGCGCGGCGGCGTAGATGGGAAGCAGCCGAAGCGCCAGCCCTTCGACGGCGTCGGCGAAGGCCAGCGCCGCTGCCTTGAAGCCGGGCGCCTCGGCATCGTCGGGCCACTGATTGTCGTCGTCACCGATCCCGGCGGCCCGCTTCATCAGGAACGCCTCGTTGAGGTTTCCGGTGGCGCGGGTGGGGAGCTTGCGATTCTTGACCGGCAGGTAGCCGACACCGCCGAGGGGGTGGTCGGGTCGGTCGAGTCGCACCCGTTCCTTCGTCTCCAGCGGGAGGGCATGGAATCGCCGGACCGCGTCGAAGGTCTCCTCGATCAGCCCCCGATCGATGTCGTGACCGATGAGCTGCCAGAACCCGACGGTCTCACAGGCGGTGGCGAGCTGGCCAGCGACCGCGGCGAGGGATTCGTCGCTTCCCGTCGCCAGAAAGTCCGAGACGTCGATGATCGGGATGTCGCCCGGTCGAGCGGGTTCGGTCACCGACGTGTCCCATGACTCGGACTCGGCGCGCAGCGCCGCCTCTTTGGCGGCGGGGTCGAAATCTGCGGTGTTCGTGGTCATCGAGCGAGCCGTTCTGCCACGACGGTGGCGACGAGGGTTGCCGGGTCGGCCATGGCCACGTCGGTGCCGAACCGCTCGGAGAGCGACACGACCTCGACGTGGTCGGGCACCGACAGCCCGGGATCACTCTGGCCAACGACAGCGAGCACGGGAACATTTCCCTCGGCCGCCCAAGCGGCGACGCCCCCGACGAGCTTGCCGTCGAACGACGTTGCATCGAGGCGTCCTTCGCCGGTGACGATGAGGTCGGCACCGTCGATCATCTCGCCGAACTCGAGTCGCTCGGCGAGCACGTCGAAGCCCGATTCGATGCGACCCCCCATCGCCAACAGGCCGCCAGCGAGCCCGCCCGCTGCGCCAGCGCCGGCGACCTCCGACACGTCGACTCCGTAGTCGTCGCGATAGATCTGTACGAGCCGGTCGAGCCTGCGAGACAACAGCTTGACCTGCGCCTCCGTCGCCCCCTTCTGCGGCCCGAAGACCGGAGCGGCATCGACGAAGCGAGTGCGTACGTCGCACGCGATGACGAGGTCGATCTCCTTCATGCGAGGGCGCGGCGGCATGCCGCGGATCGCCCCGAACCCCCCATCGGTCGTGGCCGACCCGCCGAGGAACACGTGAACGGTCCGGGCACCGAGCTCGATCGCCGTGGTGATCAGTTCACCGGTACCGAGCGTGTCGGCGGCCAGCGGATCGTTCTCCTCGGCTCCGCCGACGACCAGCAATCCGGAAGCGGCCGCCATCTCGATGTATGCCGTTCGCCCTTCGAGACGCCACTCGGCGTTCACCGAGTCGCCGAGCGGGCCGGTGACCACCGTGGTCTTGTTCGGCCCTCCGAGGACGCTCAGGCTGCCCTCACCGCCGTCGGCGAGCGGGGTGCCAACAGCTTCCCAGCCGGAGGGTGCCGCGCCGAGGGCTGCGTCGACGAGTTCTCGTGCGGTCGCCGTGCCGCGGAACTTGTCGAACGCGGCGACGAGTCGTGGCATGAGGTGGGCCGGTCCGATCCCCTGAGGATCGGACCGCGATGATCAGACCTGGATGACGCCGTCGTTGCCGACGCGAACGATCACGTTGGCCGACTGCGTGTCGGCGATCGGGCTGGTGGCAGCATCGAACGGAGCGATGACCGCATCGGGGTCGACGCCGAACGCAGCGGCGACGGCCCGAGCGTCGGCCTCATAGCCCTCGACGTAGAGCACGACCGAGGGTCCATCGACTTCGGCGTTCTTGGGCTCGGCACCGACGTAGCCGGCATCGGTCACGACGGTGGTGCCGCGACCAGCGACGCCTTGAATGCCGTTCGTTCCGTTGAGCACGAGCACCTTCACCTCGGCCGGCGGGCGGGCCACGGCTGCTTCGGTGGTGGTCGTTGTCTCCTCGACGACGGCATCATCGGCCGCTGCGTCCGCATCGGCGTCGGCGTCGGGATCGGTGACCAGGTTCTCGTCGGAATCGCTGGACGGCGCCTCGGTCGTGTCGGTCGTGGCCGCCGCTTCCGTGCGCTCTGCCAGGCCTTCACGCATCAAGAGCAGGCCCACCACGATGGCGACCAAGATGACGCCGATTCCTCGGGCGGTGTTGACACCTGCGGACCGGCCGAAACCGCCACCGGCGTCGTGTGCTCCTGCTGTCATCGATGTCTCCAACGGGGTCTTGCGGACGTCAGACTCTACATCTGAAACCGCGGCCGTTCCGAGCGAGCCCGAAGTGGGATTCGAACCCACGACATCTGCTTTACAAGAGCAGCGCTCTGGCCAACTGAGCTATTCGGGCATGGCCGCTGGTGAGCGGCTCGCACAGTCTAGGACCGTGCGCGGGTTCCGAGTCCCTGGATCCACCGACCCGAAGGACCTCAGTTCAGGTTGACGTAGACCTGACCATCGACGCCGGACGCCTCGAGAATCATGCGCAGATCAGCGACATCGCCGGACGGGGTCGCCCAGCAGACGTTGCCCTCGACGCTGCCACCCGGGAACAACTCGGCGAAGCTGTCGAGTGAATCCGGCGTGACGCCGCAGGTCGCCTCGAACGTCTTGAGCACTCGGCCGGACGGGCCGATGGCACCGAACGACAGGTCGAACACGTTGGCTGGAGCCGGGCCGGACTCGTAGGTGATCCGCACCCGAGCAGCGGCGAAGACCTCACCATCGCCGGGTGGATCGTTGAACTGGTTCTCGTCGGCGACGGCCTGAGTGATGTCCATGACCGGCGAGAGAACCTCGACGAGCCAACGGCGTTCTTCACCGGTCGAGAAGTCGTCGTAGAACAGCACGACGCCGTCGCCGATGTCGTAGGGGTTGTCGAAGGACCCGACGGCATCGCCGCCAGCGGACGGTGCGGTGGTGTCCGAGCCGCTGTCGGAACCAGCAGCCGTCGTATCCGACCCGGCGGTGTCGTCACCGCCGACGGTCGCGACGGGAACCTCGGTGTTGTCCGTGGCCTCTTGGGGATCGTCGTCGCCACCGCTGAGGACGAAGAACCCGATGCCGGCGAGCACCAGGAGGGCGACGAGGCCACCGACGATGGCCAGGATCTTTCCGTTGCCTCCGCCGCCGCCGCCGGCGGTCGTTGGCGCAGGCGATGCTGCGTAGGCCGGTTCGTAGTTCGGGGCCGGGGCAGCGCCGGGCGCTGCCGCGTACCCGCCCGCAGGTGGCGGACCGGCCACAGGGGCGGCGGGTGGCGGTGCTGCGGCGGGCGCTGGGGCCGGGGCCGGGACAGCAGCGGGAGGCGGAACGACGGGGTCGGGGGCAGGCGCAGCGGCGGAGGGCGGGGGCTCGATGACGGTTCCGGGACCGGGGCCGTAGCCCTCGGGCCACCACTTGCCGTCGCTTCCCTCATACCACCCGTCTGGTGGCGGCCATGGGTAGTCGTTCTCGTCCCACGCTCGGTACGTGCTCATGCGCCCTCCCGGCTCATTCAGTTCCCTGTCGGCAACGAACGACCTCAAAACAAGCGATTCCGCCAGCAATCGACACGTTGAGGCTGTTCAGTTCCCCGCCGAGAGGGATGGCCGCCACAGTATCGACTCGTTGGCGGGCAAGCCGGGACAGCCCCGCTCCTTCTGCTCCGAGCACCAATGCGACGGGGCGTCCGTCGTGCAGTGGGAGCTCGAAGAGCGAGGCGTCGCCACCGGCATCGAGCCCGACGGTGAGCACCCCGGCGTCCTTCATCTGGGTGATCGCCGTCGGAATGCCGCCGACGAGCGCCATCGGCAGGTGCTCGATCGCCCCGGCCGCGTTCTTGGTCACCGTCGGCGTGATGTGGACCGCCCGATGGCGGGGTAGGACGACGCCGGTGACACCAGCGCACTCGGCGGTCCGCAGCAGTGCGCCGAGGTTGCCCGGGTCGGTGATGCCATCGAGGACCAGCAAGAACGCGTCCTTGCGGTTCATGAGATCGTCGAGGTCGTGGTGTGGCAGCGGCTGGGTCCGAGCGATCACGCCCTGATGCGACTGCGTGAGCGCCTCGGTGTCGAAGCGGCGTCGGGTCACGACTCGCAGCGTCGCCTTCATCTCGATGGCGAGCTCGCTGATGTCTTCGAGGATGTCGGCTGGATCGAGATCGTCGATCATGACCACCTCGCGAACCTGCCGCTTGCCTGCGAGCAACAACTCGCGGACCGCTTGACGGCCCTCGACGTGGTCGCCGCCGAGCCCCTGTGTCTTCTTCTTTCGGCTGGGACCGCTGCTGCGGCCCGGCCGCGAGCCCCTGCGACCGCCCGAGCGCGGCGGACCTTGCGAGCGGCCGGCTTGTGAACGGCCACCCCCCGAACGCGCGCCTCCCGACGAGCGGTCTTGACCGGCCCCGCGACCGCCCTTGGGAGCGGCGCCCCGCTTCTGACCGCCGCTCGATCGCTTCGCGGGCCCCCGGTTCGATCCGGACCCCGATCCGCCGCGTCGTCCTTGGTTGGAGCTCATGGTTCGCTCGTCTCGTCGTTGGTTCTGGCCGCCAGCAAGGCGACCGCGTGACATTGGATTCCGCCGCCGAGACCGGCAACGCCTTCGGTTCGCTTGCCCTTGACCGACACCGGGGCACCGACGGCGCCCTGCAGGTTGTCGATCATCTCGGCTCGGTGGGGAGCGAGTTTCGGCGTGTCGAGGATGACCGTGGCGTCGGCGTTGACGACCACCCACCCGGCCTCGACCACCTTGGACGTCGCGATCGCCAAGAGCTCGATCGAGTCGGCTCCCGCGTGTTCGGCGGCTGTGTCGGGAAAGAGCTGACCGATGTCGCCGAGTCCGGCCGCACCGAGGATGGCGTCGGTGATGGCGTGGGCGATCACGTCGGCGTCGCTGTGACCGACGAGCGCAGGGCCCTCGGCGAAGGTGACGCCGCCGAGCACGAGCGGCTTGTCGGCGTGGTCCGCTGGATCGGCAAAGGGGTGGACGTCGAAGCCTTGGCCGACCCGGAGGTCGAGCGGTGAGGTCATGGTCGAGACTCCGCTTCGCGAATGGCCTGTGCGACCAGCAGGTCGGTCGGCACGGTGATCTTGAGGTTGGCCGGGTCGCCCTCGACGTGCACGACGCGGCCACCGTCATTCGTGACGAGCGTGGCGTCATCGGTGGCGTCGGCTCCGCTCTCGTGGGCTCGCCGAATGGCGGTGACACCAAAACCCTGCGGCGTCTGCACCGCAACGAACCCGGAGCGGTCCACCGGCTCGCCGGCGATGGTTCGCAGCGTGTCGGTCACGGGAACGATCGGGACGACGCCGTCGGCCTGCTCGAGGCCGACGATGACGCGCTCGACCAGAGCGATCGAGGCGAGGGGGCGAGCGGCATCGTGGATCAAGACACGGCGAGCGGTGTCCGGCAACGCCGCGAGCCCGTTCCGCACCGACGCCGAGCGCGTGTCGCCACCGGCAACCGTCTGAGCGTTGGCGACGAGCGTCATACCGGCGACCGATTCGGGGAGCACCACAATGGTGCGCTTCGGGCAACCCATCGCCGCCACGGCGAGATCGAGCACGCGATCGTCACCGATCTGCTCGAACTGCTTCATGCCGCCGTAGCGCTGACCGCCACCGCCGGCGACGACGATCGCCCACAGATCGACGTCGGCAGCCCACCATGGCTGCGTGTGATCGGGGGTCGGGGCGTCGGTCATGGCGCTCCGACGTTATCCCGAGCCGGTGCGCACAGATGGCTCGGAACGTCCTCCGGGCAACATCGAGATTCATGTGACATCGACCACTCCCGGTGGAGTACCGTTGCCCAAATGGTCGATGACGAGATGCTGCGCAGCGTTGAGCTGTTCCGAGGGTTTGACGACGAGACACTGTCGGGCCTCGCTGGCGAGTCGAACGTGCGGGATCTCAAGCGCGGTGATGTGCTCTTCGCCGAGGCCGACGAGCCCGACCAGCTCTACGTCACCGTGTCGGGTCGCATCGCGATGGTGAATCGGTCGATCGACGGTCGCGAGTCCGTCGTCGCCCTCATGGAAGACGGCGATCTCTTCGGTGAGATGCCGCTCTTCGACCAGCAGTCTCGCTCCACCGATGCTCGTGCCCTCGAGCCGTCCCAGGTGATCGCCATCCCCTACGGCCCGCTCAAGGCGATCTACGACGCCCAGCCCGAACAGCTCTGGCGAGTGGTCGAGTTGCTCGCCACGCGCCTTCGCACGATGGACGGCGTGCTCGCCGACTCGGTGTTCCTCGACGTCACGGGTCGCACCGCGAAGCGGTTGCTCGAGATCGCGGGCGACAACGACGAGTTCGCGTTGCCCGTCACCCAGGAGGAGCTCGCCGGCATGGTCGGAGCGAGCCGCGAGCGGGTCAACAAGGCCATCGCCAGCTTCGTTCGGCTCGGCTGGATCGATCAGCGCGACCGTCGCTACATGATCCTCAAACGCGATCAGCTCGAACTCCGTAGCCGCTGACGCAGCCGACCAATCGTTCAGTCGCTGCGGATCGTCGTCGCTGCGGGTCGTACTCGCCGTGGTCGTTCAGTCGCGGCGGCCGTAGCGGTCGTCGAGCGACAACTCGACCACTCGACTGAGACCATCGCGAATGGCCTGCGCTCTCGCTCGACCAAGGCCCTCGACCTCTTCGAGTTCGTCGACGGTGACGTCGAGCAGCCGGCTGAGCGTGCCGAAGCGCTCGACGATGCGATCTTGGATCACGCTGGTGATGCGCGGCACCCGTGAGAGCAGGCGGTAGCCGCGAGCCTCGAGCGCCTCGTCGAGATCGGTGACCGACGAGCCGAGGTGCAGCGTCTTGGCGAGGATCTCTTCGTCGAAGAGCGCGTCGTCGTCGAGTTCGGCGAGCGCTTCCATCGCTTCGTCGATGCGGAATCCGCCGTCGGGCTGGAAGTAGTCGCGAATCACGAGGCGTCGGTTGTCGTCGAGACCACCCATGAGCTCTTCGAGTTGGAGGTGGACCAGCCGACCGTCCGAACCGAGCTCGACGAGGTTTCGTTCGATCTCGTCCGCGATGCGGACTTCCATCTCGGAGCGCTGCAAGACCTCGACGACGTCGCGCAAGGTGACGAGGTTCTCGACCTCGAGGGCGGTGAGGTTGCGGGTGACCAGACGCAAGCGGGTGCGGTATCGCTCGAGGGTCTGCAGCGCCTGATTCGATCGGTCGAGGAGACGCCCGACCGGTTCGAGCGGTCGGCGCTGATCGCCCACGTAGACCTGGATCTCCTTGCGGGACTCCGACACCGCGACGACGGGCACGTTGAGCGACCGAGCGACCCGCTCGGCGGTTCGGTGACGGGTGCCGGTCTCGACCGTTGGCACGTTGGGGTTCGGAACCAAGTGCACGTTCGCCCGGGCGATGCGGCTGGCATCGCCGGCGAGGATGATGGCGCCGTCCATCTTGGCCAGCTCCGACAGTCGCTGGGGCGTGAACGAGGCGTCGAGCAAGAAGCCGCCCGAGCAGATGTTGAGGACATCGGGGCTGTCGCCGATGACGATCAGGCCGCCACGACCCGACTGCAGCACTCGATCGAGGCCGTCACGCAGCGGTGAACCGGGCGCGACCTGAGCCAATGCACGAAGAACGGCACCGTCAGATCGCGAATCCATCGCTCAATGGTAGTCCACGATGGCCATCCGGACCCCAGGAATCATGCCGGTGCACGTGGTTCGACCGACCCTGCCGTCACCCTGTGCCCACCCGGCCCTCACCCGGCTGGATCGGCCCCGATCGATGGCACCAGCACGATCTTGCCCCTGGCCCGGCCGCTTGCGAGGTGCTGCATGGCCGCACCGGCATCCTCCAGCGCGTAGCGGGTGTCGATGATCGTCCGAAGCTCGCCAGCGGCCATCATCCCAGCGAGATGGCCGATGTCATCTGCCTTTTCTTGCGCGATGAATGCCTTGGCTCGACGCCCGGTCAGCTTGAAGTACACGAGCGCACGCAGCATCCGCCCCACCGGACCGACCGCTCGATTCTTCTTCGGACCGCCGACCAGCAAGTAGACCCCCTCCTTCGTCAGCAACCTGCGACAGGCGCGCAACGACCGATTCCCCTGGTTGTCGAACAGCACGTCGTAGCGCTCGTGCGTGTCGGTGAAGTCGTCGGTCGTGTAGT
>CALLIQ010000114.1 GCA_938008925.1 uncultured Acidimicrobiales bacterium | reverse complement strand
TCGACGAAGATGTCTTCCTCGGGCCCGAGCGAGTCGGCGGTGGCGGAGAGCACGGCGAACAACGACAGCTGATCCCCGTCATCGAGACCCGAGTCGGCTCGCTCCTCGTCGCCGTCGGCGAAGGGGGCCTCGTCGGTGTCGGCCGGTGATCGCCGCTCCAGCCGATGACGGCGGACCTCGGCGATCGTGTCGGCCCAATGACGTAGCCGGACATCGTCGGGGATGAACAAGTAGGCCCGTTGCAGTCCTCGCCCCGGTGTGTGACGCACGATGCGCCCCACCGCTTGGCGGAAGAAGAGCTCGGTCGTCGTCGTCGTCGCATAGACGCCGACGCGTAGGCGAGGAATGTCGACACCCTCCGACACCATGCGAACCGCGACGATCCACGGAGCGTTGCCCGCGGCGTAGGTGGAGATCTTGTGCGAGGCGTCGGGGTCCTCGGACACGGCGACGGTCGCACTCACACGGAAACGATCTCGCAACAGCTGGGCGATGCTCCAGGCGTGGGCCTGATCCGCGGCGATGACGAGCCCGCCCGCTTCTGGATGGCGTTCGCGAATGCGCATGAGCTGCGTGTGGGCGTGGCCCAGAACGGTCGGCATCCAGTCGCCATCGAGGCTGAGCGCAGCGCGGAGCCGCTGGTTCTGCTGCGTGCGAGCGAGGGAGTCCTCGAAGCTCGCAGCGAGCACCGCACCATCCGGGGCCATCCACTCCATGTGGCCGCCGAACTTCGGGAAGTAGACGGGGCGAACGACTCGACCGTCGGCCAGCGCATCGCCGTAGCCGTACTCGATGTCAGGGACGACCTGGTCGTTGTCGTAGTTGACGAACGGGATCGAGCGGGTGTCGCTTCGGAACGGCGTGCCCGACAGCGACAGGCGCCGCTCGGCTTCACCGAACGCCGTTCGCACGCCGTCACCCCACGAACGCTCCTCGCCTGCATGGTGGATCTCGTCGAGGATGACGAAGCCACCGCGGGCGAGGGGAATGCAGGCTTCGGGTGACGACCCGACCTGCTGGTAGGTGGTGATCACACCGTGCAGATCGGCGGGAACGCCATCGGCCGGCGACCAGTCGGGGTCCAGGTGGAGGTCGAACCGCTCTGCGGCATCGGCCCACTGTTCCTTGAGGTGCTTCGTCGGCGCCACGATCACGAGACGTCCGGACAGCTTCGGCAAGGTCAGCCTGGCCGCGGTCAGCGCGAACGTCGTCTTGCCTGCGCCAGGGGTCGCAACAGCCAAGAAGTCGGTGGTTGGGCGGCCTTCGTAGATGTCGAGGGCGCGCCGCTGCCACGGTCGCAAACGGAGGGTCGAGCGAGACAAGAGCCGACCAGTGTGCCGGACCGGATGGGCGTTCCCAGGCCGTCGCCCGACGAGTTTCTCCGATTCGCCTCGTCGACGATGTAAGAAACCGCTCGATGCCGGACATGTCGTGGTCAAGCGTCGCTCTTCAACAGAGCTCGTCTTCGATCGGTGCCTCCGGGAGCGGGGGTTGTCATGCCAAACTCACGCCCAGTGCCCCTCGTCAGCGCCAGAAACGTCTCGAAGAGCTACGGCTCGCACGTCGCGCTCTCAGACGTGACGTTCGACATCGAGCCCGGAATCACCGGTGTGCTCGGTGCCAATGGCGCGGGCAAGACCACCATGCTCGGCATGATCATCGGCCTCCACCGGGCCGACGGCGGCACGCTCGAGGTCCTCGGCAACGATCCGTGGTCGGCCGGCAGCGATGTGCGGATGCGTCTCGGCTACGCCCCCGAGCATCACACGCTGCCACCGACGATGAAGGCGTCCGATTTCGTGCAACACGTCGCCGAGCTCCACGGCTTGCCAAAGGTCGAAGCCGCGACACGTTCGAGCGATGCGCTCTGGCTCGTCGGCCTCGGCGAGGAGCGATTCCGCCCGATGGGCACGATGAGCACCGGCCAACGCCAGCGCGTGAAGCTCGCGCAAGCCATTGCCCACGACCCGGCCATCGTGATGCTCGACGAACCGACCGACGGTCTCGACCCGGTCCAGCGAGACGCCATGCTCGATCTCATTCGAGACGTGGCCAATCGCTTCGGAATCAGCGTGATTCTCTCGTCGCATCTGCTCGAAGAGGTCGAACAGATCTGCGACGGGGTCGTCATCATCGGTGAAGGACGAACGCTTGCTTCCGGCTTGCTCACCGACTTGATGAACGCTGATGCAACGGGTGTCGTGGTCGAAGTCGATGCCGACGATCGAGCCATCGCCGGGCTCGCAGAACGGCTGCGCAGTTTCGGGGTCGACGCCACCGTGCAGCAACGCAAGATCGTGATCGAAGGAACCGACGACTCGGTGTTCGACCTCGCACGAGATGCGTGTGCCGACGCCGGCCTCGGGATCGTGCGGCTGTCACGCCGGAGTTTGAGCCTCGAAGACGTCTTCTTGGAGCGACTCGGATGACCGATCTCGGTTCACCAATGGATTCTCAGGTCGACTCGTCCGTCGGCGGAGCACAGATCTTCGATCAGGGCTACCGCCGCTACGAGGGCAAACGAACCGGCGTCATTGGCGCACTCAAGTCACTCGTCTGGGCGACCACACGCCAAGCGCTCGCCATTCGGCGGATCTGGTGGAACAAGATCATCCCTGCGCTCGTCATCTTCTTCGCCTTCGTGCCGGCGATCGTGTTCGTCGGCTTGGCTGCGCTGCTCCCAGAAGACTTCCGGAGTGAACTGCCGAGCTACCCCGAGTACTACGGCTTCGTGGTCGCCGCGATCTTCCTGATCGCCGCATTCACCTCCGCCGTCGTGCTCTGCGAAGATCGCCGAACCGGCATGCTCGGCGTCTACCTCGCGTCACCGCTCGATCGCCGCACCTATCTCCTCGGCAAGGCCATCGGGTTCTTCCTGATCTTGCTCACCGTCACCATCGGTCCGATTCTGCTGATGCTGATCGCCTACAGCCTTCAGAACATCGGCCCCGACGGGTTCATCGAGTGGATCGAGACACTGGCGAAGATCGTCATCTCCGGCACCGCATTCGGCCTCGTCTTCGCTGCCCCGAGCCTCGCCGTTGCGTCCACCACCGATCGATGGGTCGTCGCGACCGCCACGAACGCAGCCATGTTCCCTGCGTCTGCCATCGTGTCCGACCTCTTGGTCGGCGAGGGTGATCTCAGCCCACACCTTCGCCTGCTGAACATTCCCGGCCTCGCTCGAGAATTGACCTTCCGCATTCACGACACGCCGACGTCGACGAACCTCTGGTCGAGGTTCGACAACCCCACGTGGACCTTGCTCCTCGCAGCCGTTGGCTGGGTCGTCATCTCGCTCGGCGTCGTGTGGATGAACTACCGGCGATTGCTGGTCCGACGATGACCGACCTCGCGAATCACGCCGCACCCGAACCCTCCGGCTCGCTGGTTACAGCGTCAGCACCGGCGGCACCCTCAGCAGGGCTGCCGGCCCCTCCTCCTCCCGCCGCTTGGCCACCGCCGAACGCAACGGTGGTCGCCTACGACGTCAGCAAGAGTTTCTCCGGTCTCGTTGCCGTCTCGAACGTCTCCATTGCCATCACACCCGGTGTGACCGGCTTGCTCGGGCCGAACGGCGCCGGCAAGTCCACGCTGCTGCGGATGCTCTCGGGCCAGATCAAGCCGTCGAGCGGGTCGGTCTGGGTCGCCGGTGGTGATCCCCGCGCCGACGCCGATGCCAGAGGCCGAATCGGCCTCGTTCCCCAACAAGACGGCGTGTTCGAACGCGAAAAGTCGATCGACGTCGTCTCCCTCGCAGCGGTGCTCAGCGGGCTCGATCAGCCGAAGGAGCGTGCAGCCCACGCACTCGGGCTCGTCGAGATGGACCCCGCCCTCACCCGACCGGTTGGCACCTTCTCGAAGGGCATGCGTCAGCGGGTCAAGATCGCCCAGGCACTCGTTCATGATCCGGCGGTTCTGATGATGGACGAGCCGCTCAACGGGCTCGATCCAAAGCAGCGCCGGCAAATGATCGAGCTCTTCCATGGGCTCGGCGATCAGGGAAAGACCGTGCTCGTGTCCAGCCATGTGCTCGACGAGGTTGAGCGGTTCGGGTCACTCGTGATCGTCATCGCAAAGGGCCGCCTCGCCGCTCAGGGCGACTTCCGCGCCATCCGCGGACTCATGGACAACCAGCCGCTACGGGTTCGAATCCGTTGCTCGCACGCGCGTCAAATCGCCGCCGCCCTCGTCGCTTCCGGGTCGGTGATCGGATGCCGGGTCGATGGTGACGAGCAGATCGAGGTGACGACGAACGACATCCGACAGCTCCGCCTCGAGATCGCCCCGTTCGCAAAGCACTACAGCAGCCGGCTCGAAGAGTTCCTGCCGCTCGACGACGATCTCGAGAGCGTGTTCCGCTATCTGGTCGGTGAGCGATGAGCTTGCGATCGACGAGAGTGACCGACCAATGACGCAACTCACCGCGCTCTACCGCGTGCTGCTCCGCCAGCAGTTCACCCGAGGACGGCTGACCCTGATCGGCATGCTCGCCGTGCTCTCGCTGGTGGTCGGGTTCGCGATCAACCGAGGCAACGACGGCTTCGAGACCGACGCCGGTGCTCGGCTGGTCTGGTTCCTCGGAGTCGGACTGATCGTGCCGATCGTCAGCCTCGTGCTCTCGAGTTCTGCACTCGGGGACCTCGTCGAAGACGAAACCCTCGTCTATCTCTGGCACCGGCCCTCTCCGCGGTGGATGCTCGCCGTCGCCGCTTGGGGGGCGTCACTCACGATGGCCGCTCCCGCCACCGTGATCCCGCTCGCCCTCGCCGGCTACATGGCTTCGGGCTTCCAAGCCTCAGTTCTGGGCGCCTCGGCTCTGTCGGTGGCCGTCGCCGCAGCCGGCTACTCCGGTCTCTTCACGCTGCTCGGACTGATCGTGAAGCGAGCCTTGCTGTGGGGCCTCGTGTACGTCTTCATCTGGGAACTGTTCGTCGCCCGGGTCGGCAACGGCGCAGCCACGATCTCGATCGGCACCTACCCATCGTCGATCCTCGCTCAGCTCCTCGACGTCGACCTCAGACTCGCCACTCGATCGGTGAGCACGGGCATCATCGTCCCCGTGGTCGTTGCACTGGTCGCCGTTGCGGTGACCGCGTATCGCCTCGATCGAACCGACGTCGCCTGATCCGACGCTCGGACTGAGCGGGCACACTGCGGGCCGTGCCATTCGGTCCTGCTCAACTGCGAAGTCATTACGACGCCGAGATCGCCAAACTGGCGATCCCCGCGCTCGGCAGCCTCGTTGCCGAACCGCTCTACGTGCTCGCCGACACGGCCATCGTCGGCAACATCGGAACGACCGAGCTCGCTGGCCTCGCGTTCGCCTCGACGGTGTTGCTCACGGTGCATGCAGCCATGATCTTCCTCGCCTACGGCACCACCGGCCCGGTGGCCCGGATGATCGGCGGGGGCGATGTCGTCGGCGCCGCCCACCGCTCCCTCCAGGGCTTGTGGTTGGCAGCAATTCTCGGCATCGGGTCAGCGGCGGTCATGTTCGGCTTCGGGACGACGCTGCTCGGCTGGTTGGGTGCCGAGGGAGCCGAACTCGCCGCCGCCCAGACCTACCTCGACATCTCGGTCCTCGGGTTCCCGTTCCTCCTCGTGACACTCGCTGCGAACGGCTCGTTTCACGGTCGTCAGAACGCCACGATCCCGCTGGCCCTCGCCGCCGCCGGCGCCACGATCAACATCGTCGTCGAGCTCATCTTGATTCCGGGTCTGGGCTACGGCATCGGTGCGTCGGCCCTCTCCACCGTGATCGCTCAGGTCCTGGTCGGCATCGTCGCCGCGGTACTCGTCGTTCGTTGGACGCGGGCGTCGGGGGCCGTGTCGAGACCCAACCCCACGACGATGCGGGCGCTGCTCGGAACCAGCACCGCACTGATCGTCCGGACGATGAGTCTGCGCGGTTCGTTCACGCTGTCGACGGCGATCGCCGCCGGATTCGGCGTGATCGACGTGGCTGCCCATCAGGTCGCCATCAGCGTGTGGATCACACTGGCGCTTGCTCTCGATGCTGTCGCCATCGCTGGTCAGTCGCTGACCGGCAAGTGGCTCGGCATCGGCGACGTGGAACGAGCGAGGGCGGCGACTCGGCGAATGATCGAGGTCGACGTTGCGGTCGGCGTCGTCGTCGGCCTGCTCGTGATCGTCTTCCGACAGCCGCTCGGCAACTTGTTCACCGACGACCCGGTCCTCGCCGATCTCATCGCCTTCGCCCTCGCTCACGTTGGCGCCCAGCAGCCGTTGAACGGCGTGGTCTTCGCCCTCGATGGCATCCTCATCGGTGCTGGCGATCTCACGTTCCTCGCCATCGGCATGGTCGGCGCTGCGATCTTCTTCGCCGTGCTGTGCGGCGTGATCGTCGCTGCTGGACTCGGCCTCGGCTGGCTCTGGGCTGCGATCGCCGCGTTCATGACGGCACGAGCGATCCCCCTCGTGTGGCGCTGGCGTCAGGACACCTGGCTCCGCACGACGATCTGATCCCACACCTCACAGCACCGTCAGCCCGTCTGGTGACATGCGCGCTCGAGGGCGCGCAGCGGTTCGACGATGTCGTCGTGGCCGCGTGCGAACAGAAGCGATGCCAACCGGGCTTCGTCGAGCTCACCCGAGCTCTCGTGCGATGGGTTCAGCAGCGATGCGAGCGCTGCGTTGGCGACACGGAGGTCGCGGAGCGCGTCGGTCGCTCTCGGCGCTGATTGGTCTGGTTCGGCCGCAACGAGGGCGAAGGCTCGGTCAACGACTTGGGCGGCTCGACGTCGATCCTCCGCTGCCATCTCGTCGACCCAGAGCACGATCGGGTCGAGCATCGACGCCAGCCAGATGGCCTGACACTGTGCAGCCAGCGACCCGCCGACCGCTGCCGCATCGACACATCCGGGGTCACGGAGCCGCTCGCCGGCGAGCTCGATGAGGGCGAGACGATCGACGGCATGGACCCCAACGGCCGGCGAGCAGCCCGAGGACGGCAGCGACTCGCCGGGAAGTTGCGACCCGTCGACTCGCTCCTCCACCCGCTCGTCCAGCGACATCTCCTGCACGGCAGCATTGCCCGCCGTGCACCCCGAGGCGAAAGAGATGATCGCCACGATCCATCGAACCCGCACGTTCGCTCCACTCGACGATCACAGCCAGGGGAAGCCGAGCCAACGGTAACGAGAAGCGGCCGAATCGCTCTCCAAGACTGGCTCATCGTTGATGGCAAACCAGAGTGTCACACCCCGCTGTCATGATGGTGGGCGTGGGGATCTTGGCGGATTTCGAAGCGGCGATGACCGGGCTCGACGACTCCGTCGCGCCTGCTGCAACCGCTGAAGAACTGCTGCGCCGTTCGAGCGACGTCGAGCGTCAGCTCCAGGTCGACCGCACCCGGCTGATCGCAATCCTCGACCGCGCGTCCGCCGAAGGGTCCGGCGTGAGAGCGGAAGAAGCGCTGACCGAGGCGGGCATGTCCGGCTCCAACGCCCGCAAAGAGGCACAACGGGCACGCACGCATCAGAAGCTGGCCGACTCGCTGCCCGATGACCCCGATGATTCCGAC
>CALLIQ010000113.1 GCA_938008925.1 uncultured Acidimicrobiales bacterium | reverse complement strand
CGAAGACGAGCTCCCGGCTCCCGGCCGCTACGAGATCGGTTCGCTCGCCATGGCCAACGCCGGTCCGAACACCAACGGCAGCCAGTTCTTCATCGTCAGCGGTCCGTCCGGTGTCGGTCTTCCGCCGCAGTACTCGCTGTTTGGCAAGGTCGTGAAGGGCCTCGACGTCGTCGATGAGCTCGAGAAGGTCCCGACCGCACCCGGCGATCGCCCGCTGACCGACGTGGTCATCGAATCGGTCACGATCACCGAGTCCGACGACTGAGACTCGCCGGCTCGGTCTGAACCGAGCTTCCAGTTCTCGAATCGATCTCCAGAAACTCGCCCGAACGGCGCTGTTTCTGGAGATCGTTCGCGTCCCCGCCCATTCCGGAGGCCCCGTTCCGGAAGCCCCGGTCCGGAGGCCCCGTTCTGGAGACGGTGCGCGCTCCTCCCCGCGTTCTGGAGGCCGAGCGCGCCACAACCGGCGCGCATCGTCTCCAAGACGGACGTGGCGGCGCGCAGGATCTCCAGAACGGGGGAGCAGAACGGGGGGAGCGGGCGCATGGGGGCGGTCACATGGGATGGGCCGGCGGGAGGGTCGGGAAGGCGGGAAGCGGCCGCATGGGGTGGCGCGCTGGGACGGTCCTCGGTGGGCAGGACTACGCTCGTTCGGTGTGAGCGAGATCCTCGACGTCAACCTGCAGGCCTTCGAGAACGGCAGCGCGACCGAGCGTGCCGCAGTCGTCGACGGCGTGATGCGGAGCCTGGTGAGCGGCTTCGTCTACACCAGCCACGACGTGAGCGCCGACCTGCTCGACACCACCTACGGCATGCTCGAGACTTTCTTCTCCCTTCCGGTCGAGGAGAAGCGCAAGTCGACGGCGGAGGGCACGCACGGGCAGACGGGGTATACCGGCTTGCTGGTCGAAACCGCCGCGGTGAGCGACACCCCGGACTGGAAAGAGATGCTCAACTGGGGCCGCGAGGTCCCCGAGGGTCACCCGCTCCAGCGGACCTACCCGCACCGATATCCCCGCCGCACGCTTCCCGAAGCCGAGGTGCCGGGGATCACCGAAGTGCTCGAACGGTTCCACGACTCGGTGCTCGACATCCAGCGTCGCTTCCTGCGCATCATCGCGGTCGGCATCGGCTGCCACGAGTCGTACTTCGATGCGATGACCGTCGACGGCACCACCCTCACGCGCGCCATTCACTACCCGGCGATGGACCTCGCCCCCGGAGACGACCACGTGTGGGCTGGGGAGCACGCCGACATCAACCTGATCACGGCGCTGCCCCGAGCAACGGCGAAGGGTCTCCAGGTTCGCCTCGATGACGGCACGTGGGTCGATGCGATCCCGCCGGACGACGCCATGATCATCAACACCGGGATCATGCTCGAACACGTCACCAACGGCACCGTGCCGAGCGGTTGGCATCGGGTCGTCGCCGATCCCGACCACGTGGGGGATCGCTACTCGGTCGTCCAGTTCTGCCACCCGACGCCGTGGACCATCCTCGACCCGGTTCAGAGCTGCATCACCGACGAGAATCCGCAGCGATTCGCACCGATCGAGGCCGGCTACCGCCTCGACGAAGTGATCTATGAGATCAATCTCGTGGAAGATGCACGCCGTGTGGACTCTTGAGCGCCTCTTCGGGGTTGTCTCAGGCAGGTCACCACGATCCCGGAGCGACACAGCCGCCGGGAGCAACACGAAGAATGGAAGCGACATGACGACCGACAACATCCAGTTCGATCGAGCCGAGCTCGCCGACCGCCTCACGCCCGAGCAGTTCCAGGTCACCCAGAACGCCGCCACCGAGCGCGCCTTCACCGGCGAGTACTGGGATGTCTGGGAAGACGGCACCTATCACTGCATCGTCTGTGACGAGGAGTTGTTCACGTCCGAGACGAAGTTCGACGCTGGCTGCGGCTGGCCGAGCTTCGACCGAGCGATCGACGACTCGAAGGTCGGCGAGAAGCGAGATGTCACCTTCGGCATGGTGCGCACCGAGTCGGTGTGCGGAAAGTGTGGCGCCCACCTCGGTCACGTCTTCCCAGACGGCCCGACCGAGACCGGCCTCCGCTACTGCATGAACTCGGCGTCGCTCCGCCTCGCCAAGAGTGACGCCGACGCACCCGAATCCGAGTAGTCGTCCGTCGGCCGCGGCCGGCGAGCGCTGAGCTCGATCAGCGCAGTCCGGTCGAGGCCGGTGAACGGAACGTTCCGTCGTCGACGGGGAAGCATCCTTCGATGCCTCCGTCGCGGCCGCGTTCAAAGGCGGCGATCCGCTGCTCCGCGTTGCCATGCGAGCGGGAATCGGTCCAAGGCAAACGGTTGCCGAGCGACGCCAGGCCGTCCTCGAGTTCTTGTTGATCGCCGTCTTCGAACACGAGCGATCCGTCGGCATTGCCGATGAACAGCGCGTCGGCGCTGGAGCCGAACAGCGTCGCGCCTGCCCAACAGTCGGCCTGTAGTTCACTCCCCACCCAAACGAGCGATGGGTCGATTCTCGCCTGCACCGCGTGAGCCCACTCGTGTGCCACGACCAGGTAGACCCAGGCATCGCCGAACAGGTAGCCCTCCGCCATCAGGGTGACGTCCCATGCAACCGAATCGTTGAACGGGCAGTAGAAGGCGTTGTTCGGAAGCAATTGGAAGGTGCCGCAGAACGGGGCGTCCTGTCGGGTGCCGTCGTAGAGACCGACGACGGTGGGCGGCGAATACGTCCCGGTGAACGTTCCCGCCCACGAGGTCCGCCAGAACGTGTCGGCGATCGTGACCGCTGCCTCGAGGTCTTCGCTGAACTCGCCGGCGGTCGGGGGTCGTTCGCTCGCCTCCCACCCGGAGCGATCGTCGAACGCGGGGAGCGGATCTCCGCTGTAGCTGACCACCGTCACTGCGACCTCGAGGTCGGCTGAGACGTCGATGATCTCGTCGCCGGGAGACGCGTCGTCGGTGGATTGAGCGAGATGGATGTGGCCGAAGGGGACGAAGGTCTCGTCGAACGCGCTCGATGACTCCTCGCTCCGGCTGCGCAACTGGA
>CALLIQ010000112.1 GCA_938008925.1 uncultured Acidimicrobiales bacterium | reverse complement strand
CTCAAGAAGGCCCGAAAGGCTCCGCAGTACTCCAAGCGCTGAGCCAAGCGGTTCAGCCATGGCGGCCGACTCCTCGAACGGAGCGACGATCTATCCGCGATTCGGCACCGACGGTGTACGCGGCCTCGCCAACGAGGTCCTGACCCCCGACGTCGCTGTCGCGCTCGGCCGCGCTGCGGCCGAGACCCTCGGCGGCCGCCGCGTCGTGATCGGCCGAGACACCCGACGCTCCGGTCACATGATCGAGGCTGGGCTTGTCGCCGGCTACACCGCAGCTGGCGTCGATGTCGAGTTGTTGGGCGTGGTTCCGACCCCGGCCGTCGCTTGGGCGTCACTGGGCGATGATGTCAGCGGCGCCATGATCTCGGCGTCGCACAATCCCTTCGGCGACAACGGAATCAAGCTCTTCGCGCCTGGCGGGACGAAACTGGGCGACGTCGTCGAACAGCAGATACAGCAGCGTTTCCACGAACTGTTGGCCGGAGCGGTCACGCCCGGGCCGACCGGTGCCGACATCGGCGTTGTGCTCGACGGGAGCGGCGATGCCGCCGTCAGCGGCTGGGTCGACCTCATCACCAATTCGGTGGCGGCCGGTGCCCTCGCGGGCCAGCGTCTCGTCCTCGACTGTGCCAACGGCGCGGCCAGCGGTTGGGCAGAACAGATCTTCAGAGCGATCGGCGCTGATGTCACCGTCATCGGTGCCGAGCCCGACGGCGTCAACATCAACGAGGCCAGCGGGTCGACGCACCCCGAAGCACTGCAGGCCGCCACCGTCGAGGCGGGCGCGGCGGCAGGGCTCGCGTTCGACGGCGACGCCGACCGCCTCATCGCCGTCGACCACACCGGGGCGATCGTCGACGGTGATCGGATCCTGTCGATCCTGGCGTCCGACTGGAAGGCAACCGGGCGTCTCACCGACGACACCGTGGTCGTCACGGTCATGTCCAACCTCGGGTTCCACCGAGCGATGGCCGCGGCTGACATCACGGTCGCGACCACCGGCGTCGGCGATCGCTATGTGCTCGAAGAGCTCTCGCGGGGCGGCTACTCGCTTGGCGGTGAGCAGTCCGGGCACGTGATCTGTCGCGACCTGGCCGGCACCGGCGACGGCATCCTCGCCGCCGTCCAACTCATGGACGCGGTCGTCCGCTCCGGCGCGACGCTCGCCGACCTGAGCGCATCCGCCATGACCACCGTCCCACAGGTGCTCAAGAACGTTCGGCTCGCCGTTCGAGACCCCGAGATCATCGACAAGATGGCACCAGACGTCGAGGCGGCGTCCGCCGCCATGGGTGACGACGGCCGTGTGCTCGTCCGAGCCTCCGGCACCGAACCGCTCGTGCGCGTGATGGTGGAACACGTCGACGCCACGGAAGCGGTGCGCGTCTGTGATGAACTGTGCGATCGGGCCCGCAGCCTGATGGCCCCCGAAACGACCTGACCCACGCCCGACACCGGAACGCTCCGGTGTCTCAAACCGCAGCCGACGACGCCGATGAGAACGACACCGGCCGTCTTTGAGGAGATCCTGCATGTGCGGCATCATCGCCATTGCCCGACGTCGAACCGAACGCTCGGCGCCATCGAGTGCTGAGCTGCTCAGCGCGCTCGATGCCGTCTCGACCGCCATGCCGAACTCGGCGACCGACGAACTCGGTGGCGTGCTCTCGGCGATCGCCGACGATCTCACCGCCGTCGACCTGAAGCTTCGGGGTGAGGCGGGTCTCACCGCACTGCTCGCCGACGCTGCGCTCCCTGGTGAAATCGCAGCCCGCCTCGTCGGGATCAACGCTGCGCTCGAATCGATCGAGTCTCATCTCGAGGCCGAGGGCGACCGGATCGCCAACATCGAAGAAATCAACGTCCCGCTCATCGCCGCCAAGGACGCCACATGGGCGATCGAGCGCGATCGCCTTCGCACCGCACGCGAGGTCGGCGCCCTCGCCGGTCCCGATGCCAGCGGAGCGGCGGTCGCCGCGTACTTCAGCATCCAGCAGGCATTGAGTGCGCTCGACCGTCTCGAGGTCCGAGGTCGCGATTCCGCCGGGGTGCACGTGCTCGTCCGCAACCACGGGCTCGATCTCGACTCCGCTGAGGTCGCATCGCTGGTCGAACAACGCGCCGGCGACCCGCTCTTCACCAACGAGTCGGTCCGTACTCCCGACGGCCTGTTGAGCTTCGTCTACAAGGCCGCTGCCGAGATCGGTGAGCTCGGCGACAACACGTCGGCGATGCGGGCCGGTGTCCTCAACGACGAGCTGCTTCGGCGTTCGCTCGTCGCCGAGACCGCAGAGGTCACCGTGCTTGGCCACACCCGTTGGGCATCGGTCGGCATCATCAGCGAGCCCAACGCCCACCCGGTCAACTCCGACGAGACCGAGCGCCCGCTCGGGGTGCAGGGTCCCTACGTCACGGCGACCCTCAACGGCGACGTCGACAACTTCGCCGACCTCATCTCCAACGAGAAGCTGTGCATCGCTGGCGAAATCACCACCGATGCGAAGGTGATCCCGACGATGGTCAGCCGTGGCCTCGGCGAAGGATTCGACGCCGACGAGTCGGTCCGTCGAGCCGTCGCCCAGTTCGAGGGCTCGGTCGCGATCGGCATCAGCACCACCGCCGCCCCCGAAGATCTTCACCTCGCCCTGCGGGGGAGTGGACAGGGTGTGTTCGTCGGTCAATGCGAAGACGCGTTCGTGGTGGCATCGGAGCCCTATGGCGTCGTCGAAGACGCCACCTCCTACATGCGTATGGACGGGGAGACGCCAGCCGACCCCGACAATCCGATCGCCAGCCAGGGGCAGATCATCCGCATCGCCGGTGCTGCTGCCGGCGATCGGGGTGGGGTCACCCGCTTCGCCTACGACGGCACACCGCTGCCGGTGGCCGATGACGAGTGGCTGCCACCTGCGGTGACCACCCGCGACATCGACCGTGGTGACGCTCCGCACTTCCTGCTGAAGGAGATCACCGAGTCGCCGGTTTCGTTCG
>CALLIQ010000111.1 GCA_938008925.1 uncultured Acidimicrobiales bacterium | reverse complement strand
CGAGCAGATCGGCGAGTTCGCGTCGCCCCGCCGGATCGAGCCCCGAGGTCGGCTCATCGAGCACGAGGAGTTCCGGGTGCATCGACAGCACGGTGGCGACAGCCACTCGTCGCTTCTCGCCGCCGCTGAGGTGATGGGGAGCGCGATCGGCGAGGTGTGTCGCCTCGACGGCGGCGAGCGCTTCGTCGACACGAGCGGAGCGCTCCGCCTCGGAGAGGCCCAGGTTCGCCGGACCGAACTCGACGTCTTCCCGCACGGTCGGCATGAAGAGCTGATCGTTGGCGTCCTGGAAGACCATGCCGACGCGTCGGCGAACCTCGGTCAGGTTGGTTTCGTCGACGGGGAGCCCGCCGATCTCGATCGTGCCGCTCTGGATCTCGTGAATGCCGTTGAGGTGCAGCGACAGCGTGGTCTTGCCGGCACCGTTCGGGCCGAGAAGGGCAACGCGCTCGCCCCGCTCGACGGTGAGCGAGAGTCGGTCGAGAACCATGGCCCCGTTCGGGAACGAGAACGACAGGTCGTCGACGGCGATGGCGGGGGACAGGTCGGTCACGTGAGAATCGCTCCTGCGATCGCAGCGGTCGCCGCGATCATGGGTGGGACGGCTGCTCTGGCCCAGTCGGTGCTCGAGGCTCGTCGTGCATCGAGTTCTGGCATGGTTCCCGAGTAACCGCGAGCGGTCATGGCGGCGTGGACCCGCTCGCCCCGCTCGTACGAACGGACGAACATCGCACCGGCCGAGCTGGCGATCGGCTTCGCCTGCCACAGCCAGCGTGGATCATGGCCTCGGGCGACCATGGCGGTGCGCATGCGCCCCATCTCGCCGACGATCAGGTCGAGGTAGCGGAACATGAACGCGATGATCGAGGTGATCACCGACGGAACGCGCAGGCGGTTCATCCCTCGCAGCAAGGCGGCGATCGCCGTGGTGCCGGCCAGGATCATCGACGTGGTCGTGCCCAGCACCGCCTTGGCCAGGATGTTCCAGGTGCCCCAGAGACCCTCGGTCGACAGCCCGAATCCCAACACCTCGGTCTGTTCACCGCCGGCGACGAAGGGGATGAGGAAGGCGAATGCGATGAAGGGCAACACGACCGCCAGGCGACTCACGACCTGGAGTGGGCGAAACCCGGCCACGGCGAGCAGCACGAGAACGACCGCAGCGTCGACGGCGAACGACCACACCGAACGGCGAGGTGTGAGTGCAACCGCGATGACGAAGCCGATGGCGGACACCAGCTTTGCCTCGGGAGCCATCCGGTGGATGAGCGACTCACCGGGGATGAACAGATTGGCGGTGTGCCCGGCCGACATGAATCAGCTGGTCGAGACAGATTCGTTGGCCGCCGCTGTGGCCACCGACGGCTTGCTGGTGCCACCCATGGCCTTGAACAGGCCGAAACCGATGGCAAGGGTCAGGATCGTCCCGCTGATTCCGGCGATGGCGAGACTGAGCGTCTCGTTGCCGACGCCCGAGGTGGCGTAGTCGGCGAAGAAGCCGCCGCTGAAGGTGTGGTCGCTCGCAGCATCGATGAACCCTTCGTCCTCGGCCACACGCTCGAGGCCGTCGGGGCTGCCCGATGCGAACTGGCTGACCACGACGGCGACGACGATCGAGGTGGCGAGGGCACCGATACCGAAGGTGCGACCGGAAACCTTCTGGCGATCGGCGAGTTGGCCTCGGTCGAGATCGCGTGCGCCGTGGATGAGGTCCGGGCGAGAGGCGAGCACGGCCGAGATGGCCAGGGCGCTGATCACAGCCTCACCGATTCCGATGAGGAGATGCACGCCGACCATTGCGCCGAACACAGTGTCGAATGGCACCGGGGCAGAGGCGCCGAACAGCCACTGAAGGGAGAAGGCCATCGCGGCCAGCACGACCGAGAAGCCGGATGCCAAGGCGGTTGCCCCGATCACACCAGAGGCCGTCGCCGGGAACACCTTGCGAAAGGCGAGGAACAGGGCGTAGCCGCCGAAGGCGGTGACGATACCCATGTTGATCGTGTTGTAGCCGAGAGCGGTCAGGCCGCCATCGGCGAAGACCAGTGCCTGCACCAACACGACGACCGAGAGCACGACCGCCCCCATCGACGGGCCGAGCAGAATCGCAGCGAGCGCACCGCCGAGCAAGTGACCGGACGTGCCGGCTGCGACGGGGAAGTTGAACATCTGCGCAGCGAAGATGAAGGCGGCGGTGAGGCCGGCGAGGGGCACTTGCTTGTCGCTGAGTTCGCTGCCGGACTGGCGCAGCGCGAACGCAACGATTGCGACGGCGATGAAGCCGGTGACCGCAGCGACGGCGGGGCTCAAGAAGCCGTCCGGCGCGTGCAGCGCGACGACGGAGGGGGCGAACGAGGTGGCGGGAAAAGGCATCACAACTCCTTGGTCGAAGGGGGCTCGACCCGGCTCACCTTATTGCGAACGAGTCGCAAAAGGCAGACCCGAAAGGGGACAATTCGTCGTAGAGTCGCGAACCGTGGATCTCGAGATGGTGTTGCGCCGCCATGACCTACGGGTCACGACGCCCCGGCGCTTGGTCTTCAACGTCTTGTCTGCGAGCGAGGACCATCAGACGGCGCAAGCGATCTTCGATGCGGTGACGCGGTCAGACGGATCGGTGAACCGGTCGTCGGTGTATCGAACGCTCGCCCTCTTCGCCGACATCGGCGTCGCACGTGAGTCGAAGCTCGGAGATGACGAGGCGTCGCGATGGGAACTGGCCCACGCCGACGACGACATCCATCTCGTGTGCGACAACTGCGACACGGTCCTGCATCACAGCGGCGACGTCGTCGATCAACTCCGCCATCATCTCGGCACCCATCACGGGTTCACCGCACGCGCTGTCGAGATCGTGGTGCGCGGTCGGTGCGATCACTGTGGCCCCGCGTCGTGATCGACTGACCGACGAACACGGGCGTCGGGTGGGTGCCAACCCGGTTTCGAGAAATCGCCGAAAACAGTGGACTATCCGCGTCTTGGCTCGGCAGAAGTGCTCTATTGAGCCCTTCAATCCCTGAACACAACGTTCTCTGAACAAGCGGAGTGTGAAAACACAATGGCAACTAAGGCAGAAATGATCAGCGCTGTCGCTGATCGCGCGGAGACCGACAAGAAGACCGCCGAGGCCGTCCTCGGAGCGTTCTTCGACCACGCCGCCGAGCAGGTCAAGTCCGGCGAGAAGGTCGCATGGCCCGGTTTCGGCACGTTCTCCATGGGCGAGCGTGGACCGCGCACCGGTCGCAACCCGCAGACCGGCGAGTCGATCCAGATCAAGAAGAGCCGCTCGGTGAAGCTCTCGACCGCAGCGCCCATGAAGGAATGGCTCCTCGGCGGTAGCAAGAAGCGCTGATCGATTTCCCCTCAACGCTGAGCGTTGGCTCTCCGTCGACCGGTGCGAACCGGTCGACGGGGTGCGAGCTCTCCAGCCCCTTTAGGCCAAGCGACCTCAACCAGTGGTTGCGTGCGGTGTGTTCTCCCGCAGGCCGACCGGCGTGACCCGAACGAACTCGGCATTGGCCCAGAACTCCGGGATCGTGCGGGCGTCGCTGTAGCTCATGCCGCTCTTGAGTCCGGCCGTGAGGCTGCCGATCAGTTTCGCCACCTCGCCCCGGTAGGGCACCGAGCCTTCGACGCCCTCGGGCGAGCGCTGTTCGAAGTACTCCTCGTCGATCTCTTCGCCGTGACGTTCGGCCCGAGCCTCGAGTGCTTCGAAGCTCGCCATGCCACGCACACGCTTCACGAGACCGCGGGCGGTCGACTCGACCTCACCCGGGCTCTCCTTCGTGCCGGCGAACAGCGACCCGATCATCACGGTGTCGGCACCGGCAGCGATGGCCTTGGCCATGTCGCCGCTCGTCTTGATGCCGCCGTCGGCGATCACGGGAACGTCGACGCCGCTTGCATCGGCGATCGCGGTCAGCTGAGGCACGCCGACACCGGCCACGAGCCGTGTGGTGCACACGCCACCCGGGCCGACGCCCACCTTGATGGCATCGGCGCCGGCCTCGACGAGATCCTGTGCGCCGGCGAGCGTTGCCACGTTGCCAGCGATCACATCGGTGTCGGGAAAGTGGGACTTCAGCTCGCGGCACGATTCGAGTGCGTGCTCGGCATGGCCGTGGGCGATGTCGAGCACCAGCACGTCACAGCCGGCCTCCACGAGGGCACCGGCACGCTCGATGCCGTCGTGATCGGTGCCGACCGCACCGCCGACGACGTGGGTGGCGGAGTCGTTCTTGACGGTCTCGATCATGCCGGCGTGCACGGCGATCGGCAGGAAGCGATGAATGATGCCGACGCCGCCGAGGCGGGCGATGGCGATGGCCATCTCGTCCTCGCAGACCGTGTCCATGTTGGCCGCGATGATCGGGAGATCGATCTCGATGTTGCGGGTGAGTCGCGTCCGGAGCGACACGTGGCTGCGACTCCGGATCGATGACCGCTTCGGCACCAACAGAACGTCGTCGAAGGTGAGGCCGGTGCGGATGCGATCGAGGGCCGAGCCCTGACCACGAGAACTGCCAGTGGATTCAGTCACGGCTGGAGGGTAGCTCTGAACCCAGCGCCTGATGCCAGGGCGAATCGCTCCTCGAACGTTCGAGCGCTGGTGAGGTCGTTCCAGCGCTCGGCGGCGCTGAGCTCGCCGGTCCTGCCGCGGCGTCCGGCGTTTGACGGGGCGCTCGTGCCGCACAGGACACGCAATGCACCGACCACGCCAAGGCGGCTCGACGATCGTCTTC
>CALLIQ010000110.1 GCA_938008925.1 uncultured Acidimicrobiales bacterium | reverse complement strand
AGCGGCTGGGATCCTCTGCTCGCCACCGCAGCCGCCGCCGATGACCTGCGCCTCTCGAACCAACTGGTGTCGGCAGCCGAAGCCGCCAGCGCCTGGTTTCACTTCGACTGCACCGACGACGGGGTCGATGTCGGAGGTGCTCCGGCGAGTGGGCGGGTGCTCATCGAAGTCGGCGGGCTCGGGTCGAGCTCGGTCGACGCGTCGATCGAGGACCTCGATGAGGTACGTCTCGGCTACGACGCTGACGATGTCGTCCGGTTCAGCTACGCCGGTCTCTGCCCCGATGAGCTCGCCGCGGAGCGCAGCGCCGGCGCGCCGCTCGAAGGTTCGCTCATCCAAGAGCCCTACGTGGGACACGACACCCACCAAGACGTCGAGGTCTCAGCGATGCACCTCGTGGCCTTGGTCGAGGAAGCGCACCGACTCCGGCCCGGGCAGCCAATCGACATCGCCGCCCACTCGCTCGGCGGTGTCGTCACCCGGCGGGCGTTGGAGATCCTGGCCGAACGAGGGGGACCGCTGCCCTCGGTCGTGATCACGATCGGCTCGCCTCACCAGGGGGCCAGCCTCGCGACGGCGGCCCAGGTCGCATCCGGCACGGCGGTTGGCGATCTCGTCGCCGACACTGCGGGGGCCGACCTGGCATCGGCCGACTCGGTCGCCCAGATCGCCGAGGGTGGCGTCGCGCATCTCGAACCCCCGAACGCTCCGCCCGAAGGCGTCACCGTCGTCGCTGTCGCCGGCTCGACCGACCTCGTCGTGCCGGCCGACGCCGCCACATGGAGCGGAGCCACCAACGTGATCGTGCCGACGGTGGGCTCTGGTGGCGACGCGCACAGCGCACTCCCAGGAACCTGGCAGGTCGAACGGGAGCTGGCGCTCGCCGTGACCGGGTCACCTCCTCGATGTGTCGGCCTTGGCGACGCGCTGATTGCGGCGGGAACCTCGACTCTCATCAGCGGGGTCCAAGACTCGGCGACGGTGATCGTCGGTGCGGGGCGATGGCTGCTCTGAACGGGTCACCGATGGGTGCCCGCGGTTCGTCAGGCTCGTCCTTCGACGCGATCGCCGCCGGCCCGCTTCGCCCGGTACATCGCGTCGTCCGCTCGGCTGATCGCCTGCCCTGGCGATTCTCCTGCGGCCATCGTGATGACGCCCACCGACGCTCGGACGTGCGTTCGTCGATCGGTCGGGCCGACCGACGCTTCGTGTTCGGGCGTCGCGAGCGCGGTTCGGATCGATTCGCCCACGTCGACCAGGCTTGCCAGGCCGGCGGCGGCGTCCGACGGAATCCAGATCAAGAACTCGTCGCCCCCGATGCGGGCGACCGTCGCGTCGGGCGGCGAGGCGGTCGTGAGCGCGTGTGCGGCATGGACGAGTGCGGCATCGCCCACCAAGTGGCCGAGCGTGTTGTTGATCCACGAGAACCGATCGAGATCGACCATGATCACGGCCGATCCGGCTGGGTTGTGGGCCGCTTCCATGGTCTCGAGGAGCCGACGTCGATTGACGAGCCCGGTCAACGAGTCGTGGTCGGCGGCTTGGCGGAGCTGCTCGTCGATTCGATGTCGCAGCACGACCGTGGTGAGAATTCGGCGAACCAGAGCGTGCACGAGCCACTCGGATTGTTCTGGCGGCTCGGCGCTGGTTCGAATCACCTCGACGAACCCGATGATGTCGTCGTCGTCGGTCAAGACGGTCGTCACCCGGCCTGGAACGAGGTCGTCGACGCACCCGGCCCGGTTCGACACTCGCCACGGCCCGGCTCGGTGCACGTCGAGCGCTGCCTCGACATTCGTCGGCAGCTCGACGCTGGAGCAGTTCTCGTTCCGTTGGCGCCACGAGTCGTCGATGTCGTGGCGGCTCGCGACCGTGTTGGGTTTCGCCGAATCGAGCACGGTGACGACGAGTCGGCAGCCGTCGATGTGGCGCTCTGCCAAACGAGCCACCGCGTCGATGCACTCGTCGAGCGGACGCTGCTCGGCGAGGAGCGCGGTCACGGCGACCACGTCTTCGCTGAAGGCCTCGGCTCGAAGCCGAGCCGACGGCCGATGGAACTCATAGACGATCGCGTTGGCGTGCTCCGGTCCGAGATTCGATGCGATCAGGCAGAGCGGGTGGGCGCTCCCGTCGGCGAACAGCAGTCGGTACAGCCCTTCCGCCCGTCGACCTGGAATGGCCTGGACCTCGTTGATCACGTCGGCTGCCCGACCGAGATCATCGTGGTGGACGACGTCGAGGGCGGTGAGTTGGAGCAAGTCGTGTTCGTCGTAGCCGGCGATCTCGAGCACCGATGGCGTGCAGGCGCGAATGCGGAAGGCTTCGTCGAGTACGACGGCGCCGATCGCATCGTCGGTTTCGGGTGGCAGGAGCCCGGTCCATTCGACCAACTGCATCCACCACAATCGGTCCGAGGGGACAAAGTCTGAGGAACGCAGGCCATGCGGCCGATGGAGGCCGGGAGTCGATCGATCGTCGACTCGCTAGGCTTTCCCGCTGAATCGGATGTTCCGGTTCGCGTACCCCGGTACGAATCGACTCATACGAACGGCCGAATTCCACGGTCACCGCACTGCATGGCGCAGGTTCGGTGCTCGGCCGCTCGCTCAACCGAAGGAATCAAACCATGACTGCTGTCGTGTCCATGAAGCAATTGCTCGATGCTGGTGTGCATTTCGGCCACCAGACCCGCCGCTGGAATCCCAAGATGCAGCGGTTCATCCACGGCGAGCGCAACGGCATCTACCTCGTCGACCTGGTGCAGACCCTGTCTCGCATCGAGCGGGCCTACATCTTCATTCGCGACACCGTCGCTGAAGGTGGCACCGTGCTCTTCGTCGGTACGAAGAAACAGGCGCAGGAGCCGATCCGCACCCACGCCATGTCCGTCGGCATGCCCTACGTCGATCAGCGTTGGTTGGGCGGCATGCTCACCAACTACCAGACCATCTCCAAGCGAGTGGCAAAGCTCATCGAGTACGAGCGCATGCGCGCCGCCGGCGAGTTCGAGGACATGCCGAAGAAGGAAGCCCTCCGCTACACGCGCGAGATCGAGAAGCTCGACCGCAACATCGGCGGTATCAAGACGATGGCCAAGCAGCCCTCGGCCGTGTTCGTGATGGACACCATCAAGGAGCACATCGCGGTGACCGAGGCTCGCAAGCTCGGTATCCCGATCGTCGCCGTGGTCGACACCAACTGCGACCCCGACCTCATCACTTACCCGATCCCGGGCAACGACGACGCAATCCGCGCCGCCGAGCTCATGACACGCGTGATCGCCGAGGCCGTCGCCGAGGGCAAGATCATGCACGCCCAGAAGCACGGCGTGCCCGACGCACCGTCCGAGCGCACCCCTGAGCAGGAAGCCGAAGTCGCCAGCGAGCAGGCAGAGGCTCGTCGCCAGGCTGCGGCCGCCGCTGCCGAGCGTGAAGCACGCATCGCCGCCGCCCAGGAAGAGGCTGCCAAGCGCGCCGCCGTCGAGCGTGCTGCCAAGGCTGCCGCCGCTGAAGCCGCCCCGGCCGAGGAAGCCGCCGCCGAGGAAGCTCCCGCCGAGGAAGCAACAGCTGAGGCCGCGCCGGCCGAAGAGGCCCCGGCTGAAGCGCCTGCCGCCGAGGAAGCGCCCGAGGCCTGAGGCGTACCTCGCCCCCTCGGGGGCGACGCCCGCACGAGCTGACCACTTTGTGATCGCGGTCATCGACCGCGCGAAGAGCACGAGAAACGAAGGACGAGAACATGGCTGACTTCAGCGCCAAAGACGTACAGGAACTCCGCAAGTCGACCGGGGCCGGAATGATGGACGCCAAGAAGGCGCTCACCGAGGCCGAAGGCGACATGGAAGCCGCAACCAACATCTTGCGCGAGAAGGGTCTGGCCAAGGCCAGCACCCGCACCGATCGAGATAACAAGGAAGGTCTCGTCGTCATCGCTCAGAACGAGACCGGAGCCGCGTTGGTGCAGCTCAAGTCCGAGACCGACTTCTCCGCCAAGTCCGATGCGTTCAGCGCTCTCGCCCAGAAGATGGCCGAGGCCGTTCTCGCCGATGGCCCCGAGGGCCTCGCCGCTCTCGAAGCCGAGCTCGAGGATCTCAAGCTCAACGTCAAGGAGAACATCGAAGTCGGTACTGCGGTGCAGTACCTCACGCCCGAGGGCGCGGTCCTCGATGCCTACCTCCACGGCGCCAAGGCCGGCGTGCTGATCGAAGCGACCGGCGTCGATGCCGAGGTCCTCCACGAGATCGCATTGCACGTGGCGTTCGCAAAGCCCACGTACCTGTCACGCGACGAGGTCCCGGCCGACGACGTCGAGAAGGAGCGGGCCGTGCTCCTCGAGATCACGAAGAAGGAAGGCAAGCCCGAGCAGGCTTGGGACAAGATCGTCGAGGGTCGCGTCAACTCGTGGTTCTCCGATCGCGTACTGCTCGAGCAGGGTGTCTTCGGTGAGAAGGAGACGGTCGCCCAGAAGATCGGCGACGGTTCCATCACCCGCTTCACGTTGGCCACGATCGGCTGACATCGGGCCCACCCGTCGGTCTCGCACGATGCGGCACTCGACGGCTGAGGCCCCCCAGTAGAACTGCCTGTTCACAGGTTGGCGAAAGGCTCCAGGGAGTACCCTCCCCGGAGCCTTTCTCTGTGTTGGCCCGGCTGGCCCGCACGACGGCGGAGACGAACGACAGGTGGAGCCACGTGAACGAAGCGAATGAAGAGTCCGGGACTCGCTACAAGCGAATCTTGCTGAAGTTGTCGGGCGAAGCATTCGCTGGCGGCAAGCCATTCGGGCTCGACGGGCCGACGCTCTCCCGCATCGCCGACGACATCAAGGACGCTCGTGCCGACCTCGGAGTCGAGGTCGCCGTCGTGGTCGGAGGCGGCAACATCTGGCGTGGCATCGCCGGCGCCGAAGGCGGCCTCGATCGAGCGCAGGCCGACTACATGGGCATGCTCGCGACCGTGATGAACGCGCTCGCCCTCCAGGATGTGCTGGAGCAAAAGGGCGTTCCAACGCGAGTTCAGTCGGCGATCAACATGCCGCAGGTCGCCGAGGAGTACATCCGGCGCAAGGCGATTCGCCACATGGAGAAGAAGCGGGTCGTGATCTTCGCGGCCGGCACCGGCAACCCGTTCTTCACGACCGACACCACCGCAGCGCTCCGCGCGGTCGAGATCGAAGCCGAGGTCCTGCTGAAGGGCACGCACGGCTCGGTCGACGGCATCTACACGGCCGACCCGAAGACCGATCCGACCGCAACGAAGATCGACCAGTTGAGCTACCTCGACGTGCTCAATCGGGATCTCCGGGTCATGGATTCGACGGCCATCACGCACTGCATGGAGAACGACATGCCGATCGTGGTGTTCAACCTCATGGGCGAAGGCAATCTGCGAAGCCTGCTCTGTGGAGAGTCGATCGGTACTCTGGTCGAATGAGCGAACTGATTGAGCTTGTCCTGGAGGACTCGACCGAGCGGATGGCCAAGGCCGTCAGCCACGCCCGGTCGGAGTTTGCCGGCATTCGTGGAGGTCGTGCTGCCCCGCAGCTCGTCGAGCGCTTGAACGTCGAGGCCTATGGCGTCGACATGCGCATGGTCGAGCTCGCGTCGGTGTCGGTCCCGGAGGCTCGTCAGCTGCTGATCACGCCACATGACCCGGCGAACCTCGAAGCGATCGAGCGGTCGATTCGCGTTTCCGACCTCGGCCTGTCGCCTTCGAACGACGGCCGAGCGGTCCGCCTCAGCTTCCCGCCCCTCACCGAGGAGCGCCGCAAGGAGCTGGTGCGGATGGTGAAGAACATGGCGGAAGACGGACGCATCGCAATTCGCAACGTCCGTCGTGAAGGCCGCAAGGACCTCGAGGCAGCGGAAAAGGACGGCCAGCTCTCCTCCGATGAGCTCGCTCGCGCCGAGAAGGATTTGGACAAGGTCACGCAGGCCAACGAGGCCGCGATCGATGAGGCACTCGCCGAGAAAGAAGCCGAGCTGCTCGAGGTCTGAGGACCGAAAGCGCTGACAGGGAGCACAGGTGTCTGAGGACAACCGAGAAGACGGCGTCGAAGCGGGCGACGGATTCGAACAACAAGGCGCAGGCGATCCGGAAGGCGTGTCCGGGGGCGAAGCAGAGGGCTCGAGTATTTTCGATCTCTTCGAGCCACCCCCGGAGATCGACCCCAATCGGTTCGGGCCGATCCCGATCGTTCCAGACGATCCGGACGCTGCCGCCGACGAGGTCCCTGACGAGGTCGCTGAGCCTTTGGACGGCCCTGATCTCGACGACGAGTCGTTCGACGAGGCCGACCTCGACGACTTCGAGTCAGATCCGACGATGCTCGACGAGCCGACCGGCGAGATCTCGATGAGTGAAGTCGGCGCGGCCTTGGCCGGCGGCGCCGAGCTCGAGGACGATCTCGATGGCAACCATCTCGAAGACGACGATCGGCAGAACGTCGACGCTGACGACGCTGAGGTGTCGAACGGACTGTTCGACGAGCCTCGAGGCGCTGACCTGAGCGCGGATCACGACGAGGGGACGGTCACAGTCGACGAGCTGCTCGCCCCGCTCGAGGGCGAAGGCGAGCCGGCGGCACAGGCCCCCGATGCGGCGTTCTTCCCCGATGTCCCCGATGCGACGTCGGGTGGGCTGCCCCACTGGACCGAGCCAGCCACCGGCGCGGTTCCCGCTGTGCTCGGCGGCGGCGAAGGTGATTGGTCTGAGGTGACCGGCCCACAGTGGCAGGGCGAAGGTCCCGGCGAGGGCGACGACCTCACTGCCGTCTTCGGTGATACCGCTGGTGTCACGACCGGCACCCGCATCGACGACGACGAGCACGCCGACCTCGACGCTCCAAGCGCCGCCGGCGATCAGCAGCGAGCGGGGCAGGGCGCGGTTCGCCCCCGCCCCCGACCAGCACCGGTCGAAGACGACTCGAGCGGGCGCAACGTCCCGCAAGCGATCGCCGTCGGCGTCATCCTCGCCGGACTCGCGATCCTCGCATTCCAGCTCGGCGCTGCGGCCACGATCACCTTGATCTGCGTGATTTGTGTGCTCGGCGCGGTCGAACTGTTCAACTCGATGCGGATGGCTGGGCTTCACCCGGCCACCCTCCTCGGCATCGTGGCCTCGGCTGCACTTCCGCTCGCCATCTACCACCGGGGCGAGCCCGGCTACGTGCTCGTCTCCGCCCTGACCCTCGTGTTCGGTGCGCTCTGGTACCTGGTCGGAGCCGACTCACATCGACCGGCGCTCAATCTGGGTTTGACGTTCCTCGGTGTGCAGTGGGTCGGTGGCCTCGCCTCCTTCGCCGCGCTCCTCGTCCTGGCCGGCGACCCCGGGATCGACATGATCCTCGCTGCGGTCATCGTGACCGTGGTCTTCGACACGGCCGCCTATGCGGGCGGTCGGGTCTTCGGCTCACATCCGTTCCACCCGGCGAGCCCGAACAAGACCTGGGAAGGCACGATCATCGGCGTCGTCGGTGCCGTGCTCGCCGGCTTCATCGTCGGCATTCTCGAGATCTCGCCGTTCAGCGGCGATCTCGTCCATGCGATCCTTCTCGGCCTCGTCGCCGGCATCTTGGCCCCGATCGGTGATCTCACCGAGTCGCTCATCAAGCGCGACCTCGGCGTGAAGGACATGGGTGCGATCTTGCCCGGCCACGGTGGGGTGCTCGACCGGCTCGACGGGCTGCTGTTCGTCCTCCCCGGCGTGTACTACCTCGCTCGGGTACTCGAGCTGATCTGATCCGAGGCCACGGCCCGGTAGACGCGACGTCGCTCGGTGTCGGGATCGTCGAGAAGCAGCCTCGTGAGGAGTCGGCCGAACCACTCGGCCGGCTTCAGCGCGGCGTAGGCCAGGTCGGCCCGGACGGGAGTCGACAGGCGCGATGCGACGCGGCGTCCCCATCGGTCGTAGTGGGAACGCAACCGCCGATGCGAGGTCGGAGCCACGGCGGCGATCACGATCTCGGCCAGCTTGAGCGACTGGAGCTGGCCGGTGATCACGAAGGGCGTTCCGTCTGCGGCGATCGCAGTGGATGAGCCGACGACCCGGCGATGGCCGGTGGCGGCTGCCGTCGCCACCCAGCACGTCGGCTGCTCGACCGGCAATTCCTCGTAGAGCTGCACCGCCTTGTTCGCGGCTTGGCGCCACGCAACGCCGTACCCGACGAGCCAGCCAGCGGCCACCACACCGGTCGCCGCTGAAGCTGCAGCCGTCGTGGGTGACGGTGACGGTGACTGTGACTGTGACGGTGGCGGCTCCAGCGTCGCGCTCGAGCGTCGGAGCCGAAGCGAGCGATGGACCGCAGCGGCGAAGCAGATGGTGGGCCCGCCGAGGATGAGGAGGAAAAAGGGAATCGCCAACGGGCGGAGGAGGTTGGACGGACTCAGGCCGTTCAGAACGACCGAGGCCAGAACGGCGACGGATCCGAGCGCCGCAACGCCGTAGCTGACCCAGCTGAACGATCGGTGCCGCTCACCTCGTGTCAGGGCGGTCGCTCCAGCCCACAGCCCGACGAGTGCGCCGCCGACGATCACGGGGGTTCCGACGAATGCGATGCTCGAGATCACGAGGTAGTGCAGCGTGAGTGGCACGCTCGAATAGACGAGCCACCGAGTCAGGCGTCGTTCGGCCATGATGGGCTCGACAGCGATCGAGGCGAGCACGGCGAACCACGCGACGACGATGAACGGTGCGAAGAAGATCGTGACGTCGGGGTCGAGATGGATCGCCGCTCGGTCGGTGACGTTGCCGGTCTGCCAGTCGGGACCGAACTCTCCGCCGAGTGGGAACGAGACGATCGGCAAGACGAGAACGACCAGAAAGGCGACGACCCGCTCGACGGTTCCCTCTTCCCTCTGGCCTTCCCGTTGGCCCGGTGCCATCGCCATCTCGCCCTCCCGGATTGTCGCAACGGGAGCGTAGGTGGCGCCGTCGATGCGATGGTCGCACCCTTGCGTCGGGCATCATGGGCGGTCATGGCCCCCACCAGCGTTGCCGTCGTCGGTTCGACCGGATCGGTCGGCACCCAGACCCTCGACGTCGTCGCTGACGACCCGGACGCCTATCGAATCACGGCGCTGGCGGCTGGGCGATCCGTCGATCAACTCGTCGAGCAGGCCAAGGCGGTCGAGCCCGAGTTCGTCGTGATCGCTGACCAGAGCCAGGAGGCTGCGCTGCGAGCGGCGTTGCCGTCGTCGATCGAGGTGGCGTCTGGCGAGGATGGGCTTGCCGAATGCGGGCGTCGAGCCGATGTGACCGTCAACGCCGTCGTCGGTTTCGCCGGGCTTCCGGTCACGTTGTCGACCCTGGAAGCCGGCAACCGTCTCGCGCTCGCAAACAAGGAGTCGTTGATCGCTGCCGGCCCCGTCGTGCAGCAGGTTCGCAACACCCCCGGCGCCGAGTTGGTGCCGGTCGATTCTGAACACGCCGCGATCCATCAGTGCTTGCGGGCGAACGACGTGGGGGAGCGGGTCGCTCGGATTCAGCTGACCGCATCCGGCGGTCCGTTTCGGGGTCGCTCGGTCGACGAGCTGGCTG
The DNA here is from genome assembly GCA_938008925.1 of uncultured Acidimicrobiales bacterium. Classification (GTDB taxonomy): domain Bacteria; phylum Actinomycetota; class Acidimicrobiia; order Acidimicrobiales; family SZUA-35; genus CALEWY01. The sequence continues at coordinate 3,186 of CALLIQ010000110.1, read as the reverse complement.
CCGTCACGATCGACCAGGCGCTGGCCCACCCCACGTGGGCCATGGGTCCCAAGATCACGATCGACTCGTCGACGCTGATGAACAAGGGCCTCGAGGTCATCGAGGCCAACGAGTTGTTCGGCACCCCGGCGGGGGACGAGGGCGTCGGCATCGGTCTCGACGACATCGAGGTGGTCGTTCACCCGCAATCGATCGTCCATTCGATGGTCACCTACACCGACGGATCGACCATTGCCCAGCTGTCGATGCCGACGATGGAGCTCCCGATTGCCTACGCGCTGTCGTATCCGGATCGTTTCCCGGTGTCCTACGGGCCGATCGACTGGTCGACGGTCGGCAGCCTCGACTTCGAATCGCCCGATCGGGCTGCCTTTCCCTGTCTCGACCTCTGTTACGAGGCCGGACGCATCGGCGGGACCGCTCCTGCATGGCTCAGCGCCGCGAACGAGGTCGCCGTCGAAGCCTTTCTCGACGGCCGGATCGCCTGGGTCGACATCGCGAGCATCAACGAGGCCACACTTTCTGATCATGATGGTGGAACAGGAACGACATTGGCCGATGTTCTAGAGGGAGATCGTGCTGCCAGAATCAAGGCAGCCGAAGTGCTCTCGACGAAAGACTCTTTGTGACCAACACCCCCGACGACTTCGACCGCGCGTCTGCGATCGACAGAGCGTCTGCGATCGACGCCGATGTCAGTTCAGATCGTTCCGCTGTCGCGACCGCCGAGCGACCCCGCGGCTCGGCGCTGTTGACGAGCGATTCCGGCTCCGACGGTCACGACGAGGTCAAGTCGAACCCGGCCGGCCTCCTCATCTTGTTCGGACTCCTCGGCTACCTGTGGTTCGCCGCCGGGTACCGCTCACTGTTGTTCGTCGTCGCCTTGATCGTGATGATCTTCCTCCATGAGCTCGGTCACTTCATGACCGCCCGTTGGACCGGCATGAAGGCAACGCAGTTCTTCATCGGCATGGGTCCGAAGCTGTGGTCGTTCCGCAAGGGCGAGACCGAATACGGCGTCCGCGCCATCCCCGCCGGCGCGTTCGTCCGCATCATCGGCATGAACAATCTCGACCCCGTCGAACCGGCCGACGAAGCCAGGGCGTACAAGAACGCCTCGTTCCCTCGCCGCATGCTGGTGATCACGGCGGGTTCGATCATGCACTTCATCCAGGCGTTCCTCGTCTTCATGATCGCCTTCTCGATCATCGGCGAAGAAGACCGGTCCGGCCCATGGGAGATCGGAACGCTTTCCGCCCTCGCCAATGGTGAGGAAGCTCCCTCGACCGGCGCAGGGCTCGAGCCGGGCGACGTACTCGTCGAGGTCGATGGCGAGTCCTATCAGTTCGCCGATCTCGCTGCGTATCTCCAGCCCAAGCCGGGGGAGGAGGTCGACCTCCTCGTCGAGCGCACCGAGGACGGTGTTGCAGAGCGTTTCACCACGACCGTCACGCTGGCCGAGAACGAACTCAACGATGGATCGGTCGTCGGCTTCCTCGGCGTGTCGGCCAGCTATCAGGATCGCATCCAGGCGAGCCCCTGGGAGTCGACGAAGATCTACGGCGAGGCGATGTTCGAGACCGTGAAGCAGCTCGGGATCCTCTTCAGCCCAAGCACCTATGCGAACCTCGGTTCGTTGGTCACGTCGGGTTCCGAAGAGGTGGAGTTGTCGAGCGACGAAGCGCAGAACCGGCCGATCTCGCTCGTCGGCGTCGTGCGGATCGCCGGCGACGACGGCTTTGACTGGTTCGAGCCCCTCATCATCTTCGCAACGATCAACATGTTCGTCGGCTTGTTCAATCTCCTGCCACTGCTGCCGCTCGACGGCGGGCATGCCGCGATCGCCATCTACGAGCGCATCCGCTCCCGACCGGGCAAGCGCTACCAGCTCGACGTCGCCAAGCTCCTGCCGGTCACCTACGCCGTGGTCGCCGTGCTCGGCTTCTTGTTCCTGTCGACGCTCTGGCTCGACATCTTCCGACCGATCTCGTGATCGCCAGCGTGGCGGCCCGAACGTGTACCCCGCGAGAGAGAACGTGAACTGATGGACGCAGGATCAATCACCTTCGAACGCAAGAAGACGCGTCAGATCATGGTCGGCGACGTGCCGGTCGGCGGGGGAGCCCCCGTCACCGTGCAGTCGATGACCATCACGAAGACCGAAGACGTAGACGGCACGCTCCAACAGATCTACGGCCTCGCTGCCGCCGGCGCCGACATCGTGCGCTGTACCTGCAACTCGGCGGAAGCATCGGCTGGCCTGGCCCGCATCGTGCCTCGCAGCCCGGTGCCGATCGTCGCCGACATTCACCATCAGTATCGGCGCGCGCTCGAGGCGCTCGAGGCCGGTGTGCATTGCCTCCGCCTCAATCCCGGCAACATCCGCAAGCCTGAGCACATCAAGGCCGTCGCAGCCGAGGCGAAGGATCGAAACGTCCCGATCCGCATCGGTGTCAACGGCGGGAGCCTGCACCCCGACCTCTACGAGAAGTACGGCGGCCGCGTGACGCCAGAAGCGATGGTCGAGTCTGCCCTCGACGAGATCCGCTACTTCAACGAGGTCGACTTCGACCTCATCAAGATCTCGGTGAAGGCATCGAACGTGCCGCTGATGATCGAGGCGTATCGCCAGCTCTCCGAGCAGGTCGACTATCCCCTTCATCTCGGTGTCACCGAGGCCGGACCGCCACCCGGCGGCATCGTCAAGGCGACGGCCGGCATCGCCACGCTGCTCGCCGAAGGCATCGGCGACACCATCCGCTACTCCCTCTCATCCGATCCGATCGACGAGGCCCGTCTCGGTCGCCAGTTGGTCGAGTCGCTCGGCCTGCGCGAACGCAAGAACGTCGACCTCATCTCGTGCCCGTCGTGCGGCCGAGCCGAGATCGACGTCTACAAGGTCGCTCAGGACGCGCTCGACGCATTCCAGGATCGCGAGATCCCGCTCCAGGTCGCCGTGATGGGTTGCGTCGTGAACGGACCGGGCGAGGCGCGCGACGCCGACCTCGGTATCGCCGCCGGCAACAAACGCGGGCACCTGTTCGTGCGGGGGCAGAACGTGGCCGTCGTTCCCGAGGCCGAGATGGTGCCGACGCTGGTCGAGTGGGCCGACTTCATCATGGAGCACGGACTCGACGCGGCGCTCGAACGGGCCAAGGAATCGGCCCCCGCCGCCCGACGGGCCGC
>CALLIQ010000109.1 GCA_938008925.1 uncultured Acidimicrobiales bacterium | reverse complement strand
GTCTTGAGCCGAGGCGACGGACGCCGAGCCGGCGATGGCGAACACCGACGCCAGGACGGCTGCCAGCATGGCAGCGGGCAAACGACGGATGGACGGGGACTTCACACGCATGGAATTTCCTCACCGGGACTCGGCTGCCTCGTGGCAGATGGATGTGCCCGGTGGTTCGCCCCGTCTGGGGAATCGGATGCGCGTCCGATCGAAATCGGCGACAGCGCATGCCGTCAGCGCGTCTGGTCAGTGCGCCTGGTCAGTGCGTCTCGTCGGTGCGTCTCAGCGTGTGTCGGCGGCCATACTCGTCGTCGAACGAACGATGAGCTCGGGTTCGACCACGTGGGTGACCGCTTCGCGCCGACCGCCGTCGAGACGGTCGAGGACGCAACCGATCGCGGCTTTGCCCATCTCGTAGCGGGGTTGGTTGATTGTCGTGAGACCGATGTGGCGCAGGCCGGCGAGGGAGGTGTTGTCGTAGCCGACGACGGACACGTCGGTCGGAACACGGAGATCGTCGTCGCCCAATCGATCGATCACGCCGAGAGCGACGAGATCGTTCGCGGCGAAGATCGCCGTCGGGAGCGTGCGTTCGGTCAGCATCAGTTCGACACCGTCCATGCCAGCTGCCTCGGTGTACTCGCCCCGAATGATGCGTGGCGTGAGCCCCGCCACTTCCATCGCTCCGGTGTAGCCGAGCCGACGACGGGTCGCGCCGCCACCGTCGCCACCGTCGAGGTGGACGATGTCGCGGTGGCCGAGGTCGACGAGATGTTCGACGACTCGAACACCGCCGAGCTCGTCGTCGCTGACGATCACGTCGACGCCGGGGACGACTGCGGCAACGCTGACCACCGGCACCCGCTTCGCCGCGTCGGTGAGTACGTCGTGAGGTGCCTGGGACCCGACGACGATCACGGCGTCGACGCGGAGCTCGAGGAATGAGTCGATGGCGCGTCGTTCATCCGCGTCCTTGCGCCACGCCGGCCCGATCAACAGCTGATAGCTGTGCTCGACCGCTCGATCGTGAATGCCGTCGACGACGTCGGCGAAGAACGTGTTGTGCAGATCGCTGACGACGACGCCGATCGTGTTGGAGCGCTGTTCGGCCAGGCTTCGGGCGGCTGCGTTCGGCCGATAGCCGAGCTCGTCGGCGGCGGTGAGCACGGCGGTTCGTCGCCGTTCGCTGACCTTCGGCGATCCTCGCATCACCAGCGAAACCAGCGCTCGGGACACCCCGGCCGCCGCCGCCACATCGTCCATCGTTGGTGGTCGCCCGGACCCGCTGGTCGTCATCGGTGCCCGAGGATAGTTTCTTGGAGCGCTCCAATCCAGACGCGTTTCTCCTTGACATCGACCGGAATCCACGTAGTTTGTGGAGCGCTCCAATTTCCAGTTGCTGAACGACGCCCCGCCCCACATCCCGGAATCCGTGACCCCGAAGCCGTGACCCTCAACGCATGCCCGTGAACTCATGACAGACCCAACGACCACGACGAGCGACGATCGACTGCCCTTCATGCAGCGTGTCGCCACCGCCCCGATCTCGTGGGGCGTTTGCGAGGTCCCCGGATGGGGCCACCAACTGTCCCCCGAGCGAGTGCTCGGCGAGATGTCCGAGTTGGGGTTCACGTCGACCGAGCTCGGCTCGGCCGGATGGTTGCCCGAGTCGACCGATGAGCTCAACGCCGTACTGGGTGCCAACGACCTCTCGCTGCTGGCGGGGTTCATCCCGCTGGTCATGCACGATGCGGCGCAGGCCGACCAGATGAAGGTCGAGGCCCGAGAGGCTGCCGTGCTGTTGTCGAGCTCCGGCGCCACCTACTTCAACACCGCGCCGGTCACGTCTCACGACTGGGAACCCCGTCGGCCGTACTCCGATGCCGAGTGGGATCACCTCGCTGAGATGCTCACCTGGGTCGATGCGCTGTGTGGCGAGTTCGGCCTCCATCAGGTCATCCACGAGCACGTCGGTTGCGTGATCGAAACCGCCGACGAGATCGAGCGCGTGCTCGCCTCCACGGACGTCGATTTCGTGCTCGACACCGGCCACATGGCGATCGGCGGCTGCGATCCGCTCGACTTCGCGAAGCGACACGCCGACCGTGTCGGACTCGTGCACCTCAAAGACACGCGGATGGGGATCGCGGCGCAGCTCAACGCCGGCGACGTCACCTTGATGCAAGCCGTTCAGGACGGTCTGTTCCCCGCGCTCGGCGAGGGCGACCTTCCGCTCGACGATGTCATCACCACGCTGGAGGCGACAGGATTCGCCGGGTGGTATGTCATTGAACAAGATTGTGCCATTACCGGCGACCTGCCGGCCGTCGGTGATGGACCGATGCGCGACGTTGCCAATAGCGTCACGTTCCTCCGTGGACTCGACCTCGGCGCAGCCTCGCGCTGACCCGAGACCGGGACCACGGAAATGCAAGAAACCAAATGGGGAGGAAACCCGAAATGACGAAGCTGAAGATGCTGCTCGCACTGCTCTTCGCGTTCACTTTGGTCGCTGCCGCGTGCAGTAGCTCGAGTGACGACGACAGTGCGTCGGACGACAACTCTGAGGGGAGCGAGAGCTCCTCGGACGACGGTGGAGACGACGGAGACGGTGGAGACGATGGCGAGTCCGTCGATCTCACCCAGGGCTCCGACCTGACCTTCCACATCATCACCCACTCCGACGACGGGCCGTTCTGGTCGGTCGTCAAGCGCGGTGTCGACGCTGCCGCAGAAGACCTCGGAGTCACCGTGGTCTGGAAGCCCGGCGTCAACGACGCCAACGTGATGGTGCAGGACATCGAAACCGCCATCGGCGAGGGCACGAACGGCATCGGTGCATCGCTGCCCGATCCCGACGCTCTGGTCGGCCCGCTGCAGGACGCCGTCTCCAACGGCATCCCGGTCATCACGCTCAACTCGGGCTCGAATGACTACCAGGAGATCGGTGCGCTGACCCACGTCGGCCAGACCGAGGTCGTGGCAGGCAACGGCGCAGGCGAGCGTTTCAACGCTGCTGGCGCAACCAAGGTTCTCTGCGCCCAGCAGGAGCAGGGCAACGTCGGCCTCACCGAGCGCTGTGAAGGTCTCGCCGAGACCTTCGGCGGCGAAGTGGTGACCGAGTTCGTCGGTCTCGACGCCGACACGGCTGAGCAGCAGAACACCATCAACGCGACGCTCTCCGCTGATCCCGACATCGACGGCGTCCTCGGCGTCGGCCCGGTCGTCACCATGTCGGCCCTCCGTGCCGCGCAGGACCTCGGTCGTGACGACATCACCATCGGTGGCTTCGACATGACCCCCGAGCTCCTCGCAGCCATCGAGGCCGGCGATGTGGCATTCACCGTTGATCAGCAGCAGTACCTCCAGGGCTACCTGACCGTGCTGTTCCTCTACCTCAACGTGACGAACCAGAACACCGTCGGTGGTGGTCTGCCCGTCCTGACCGGTCCGGGCTTCGTGACGCCGGACAATGCGGCCGCTGTCGTTGCTCTCTCCGAGCAGGGCACGCGCTGATTCGATCAGCTGCTGGCCAGCTGATCACCAGCTGATCTCCAGCTGACGTTCTGAGCATGTGGGGGCCGACTCTCGGGTCGGCCCCCACGTGTCAGTCCGTTGCGGCGCCGCTGGGGTCGGCTCTGCACGATGGACGATCTGCAGCGAGTGACTGCACACGAATGCTGCAGCGAATGACTGCAAACGAATGACTGCAAACGAATGACCGCGCGCACACGAGGCGCGCGCAGACGACACGCACACAAGCGAA